>URVD01000027.1 GCA_900551195.1 uncultured Collinsella sp. | reverse complement strand
GGACCGGCCGACGCTGCGCGGGCCGCATTTGGACAATCTGACGTTCAACTTCAAGGGCGCGACCAGAAGGTCAGCGCCCTTTCGTTTCACGTCACCTTGCCTCAAATGCGGCCCGCTCGCTGGCGTTGCCAAAATATCGGCGCTGCCGTTGTTGGCACTTTGGGACACTCCTTGTCATTGGTGCAAAGCAACCTGTCTCCATTGCGCCAAGCGGCGTGTGCCGTTAAGCGGAGAGGCGTATTGTTGACCCATCGTTTGGGCATACAATGGCTATTGGTTTGCTGCGGTGAAGGCCTGTCCGCTCCGCAGCTGTTTTCTACGGTTAAAGGAGAAGGTATGTCCGTTGAGGTCATGAGGTCTGTGATCGAGGCCGCCGAGGGCCGCGTGCCCGTCGACACGCTGTTTACCAATGCGCAGATTGTCGACGTGTACGGTCAGCGCGTGGCGCCCGGTAGCGTTGCCGTCAAGGACGGTGTGATCGTCGGCGTGCTCTACGACGGTCGCGACGATGCCGCCGGTACGTATGAGGCTGCCGAGGTCATCGATTGCCAGGGCCGCTATCTTGCCCCCGGTTTTATTGACGGGCATCTGCACATTGAGTCCTCGAACATCCGCCCTGTCGAGTATGCACGCATGGCGGCGACGCGCGGTACCACCACCGCTATTGCCGACAGCCACGAGATTGCCAATGTTGCCGGTCTCGATGGCTTGCGCTTTATGATTGAGGACGGCCGCCGTACACCCATCTCCATCAAGTACATGATGCCTTCGTGCGTGCCCGCGCTGCCCGACGAGCAGGCCGGTGCCGTTATTTCGGCTGCCGATATGCAGGCGTTTTTTGCCGAGCATCCGGGCGATGTCTTTGGCCTGGGCGAGATGATGAACCTGCCGGGTGTCTTTATGGCCGATCCTGAGACCTGCGCCCGCATCGACGCTGCCAACCAGACGCCGTCCAAGCAAGTCGACGGCCATGCGCCGCTCGTTGCCGGTATGGACCTCAACGCCTATGCCGCAGCGGGTATTATCGCCGACCACGAGTCGACGATTCCCGAGGAGGCGCTCGATAAGCTGTCCCGCGGCATGTATGTGATGCTGCGCGAGGGCACGTGCAGCCACGACCTGGCCAATTTGTCTCCGATGCTGCTGGAGAACCCTGCCCGCGCCCGCCGCTGCTGCTTTGCGACCGACGACCGCGCTCCCTCCGATGCTCTTTCGACCGGCATGATCGACAATGCCTGCCGCGTGGCCATCGAGGCCGGTATCGACCCCGTGGTCGCTATCTCTATGGCGTCCCTCTCCACGGCCGAGGCGTTTGGCCTGGATCACGGCTGCCGCGACCCGCACGAGCTGCGCGGTGCCATCGAGGCCGGCAAGTGCGCCGACCTGCTGGTGCTCGATGACCTTACGTTTGCCAAGGCTCCGCATCGTGTTTATGCCGCCGGTGCCCTGGTGGCGCAGGATGGCACCTTTGTGGGCGAAATTGCACCCGAGATGGCCGAGGTTGCGGCCCTTGCCGATGAGCTGCGCGCCTCCGTTAAGCTGCCGAAGCTATCGCTCGACGTATTCGACTATGCCTTTAAGCCAGGCGAGGCCGTGATCGACGTGGTGCCGGGTAAGGCCATCACGGGTATGGCTCGCCCCGAGAATGCCGAGGACTTGCGTCGCATTATGCTGATTGAGCGCCATGGCCGCGGCGTGTCGCTGCAGGCCGAGGGTGCCGACGGCGACGGCCCCGCTGGCCTGGGCCTGATCGGCAAGCATATCGGTCGCGGCTGGGTGCGCGGTTTCACCATCACCGGTGGTGCCATTGCCTCCACGATCGGCCACGACTCGCACAACGTGTGCGTGGTGGGCGACAATGCGGCGGATATGATGGCTGCCGTTGAGGCCGTGGGCCAGGGCGGCCACGTGCTGGTGCGCAACGGCGAGGTCGTGGCGCGCATTCCGCTGGCGCTCGGTGGCCTTATGAGCGAGGGTACGGCCGAGGACGTTGCCGCGCAGCACGACGACTTTATGGTCAAGGCGCGCGCCATGGGCATCGAGCCGCCGCTCGACCCCATCATGGGCATCATCTTCCTGCCCCTGCCGGTGATCCCGACGCTCCGCATCCGCCCCGAGGGCATGTTCGACGTCACCACCTTCACCTACGCCGACTAGTCATCGGGGACGTTCTTAAACGACTAGTCGTTGGGGACACTCTTTGGCGGGCTGCCTGACGCCGCGACCGTGAGGCCTCTGGCATGTGTGAGCTATTTGCCAGGTCCTTGTAACGTTTGCGCCCGCAGGGTCTTATCTGAGCTCCCTTTGGGTACGTTGGAATCGGATACACGTTCGATTCCAACAAGTCCGAAGGGAGCTTTTCTATGTTTAAACTGATTGCATCCGATATGGACGGCACGCTGCTTGACGAAAACGGCCAGGTGCCTCCCGAGACCTACGAACTGATTCTGGCGCTACACGAGCATGGCGTGCATTTCGCCGCATCGTCAGGTCGTCGCTACGATCGCCTGTGCGAGTTCTTTGCGCCCGTTCGCGACAAGATGGACTTTGTCGCCGCTAACGGCGCCCAAGTCTACGCCGACGGTAAGATGGTAGACCGTGAGGTGTATTCCCACCTGGCGATTCGAAGGCTCGCCCAAGCCGTCAGGACGTTTCCCAATCTGCATCTTGCGCTCTTTGACCGAACCAAGTCCTTCCTGCTCGATGACGAGTGCAAGTTCGTGCGTGAGGTCGATAAGGACCTTCCCAATGCCGAGCGCATTTGGGAGCTGCCCGATCCCAGCGTAAATATCATCAAAGCGAGTATCTTTTGCGACGACAGTGCGGTTATGGACAGTGCGTACGTGCTACAGCGCGAACTTGGTCAGCTCTTTACTTTTGCGCCTTCGGGCAACGCGTGGATCGATGCCATGCAGCCTGGTGTGTCGAAGGCCTCGGGTATCGCGCAGCTCGCGGAGCATTACGGCATTGGACGCGACGAGGTCATGGCGTTTGGCGACTCGATGAACGACTACGAGATCATTCGCTTTGTCGGCACGGGCTGCGCGATGGAAAACGCGCGCCCCGCGCTCAAGGCGGTGGCCGATCGTGTCGTAGGCTGCAACCGCGACCACGCCGTTCAGCATGAGCTCCGTCGCGTGCTGGAGAGTCTCTCCTAATCCGGCAGCTGGCGACGTTCCTTTTCTGCCGACAGTGGGGGACAGTCCTTGCAGCTTTTTGCGAAGAGTGTCCCCAGTGACTAGTCTTAAGAACATCCCCAGTGACTGGCCAATGACTAGGCGAGGGCGGCCATGATGGTGCGGGCGACGCCGTCGTGGTCGTTGTCGTATTCGGTGATGGCGTCGGCGGCCTCGCGGTCTTCGGACTCGGCGTTGATCATGGCCATGCCGTGGCCCGCTGCCTGCAGCATGGGGATGTCGTTGATGTTGTCGCCGAACGCCCAGGCGTCGGCGAGACGCTCGCCCAGATGCTCACATAGCCACGTGAGGGCTGTCCCCTTGGTGGCGCCCTCACCCATGACCTCGATATTCATGGCGTAAGAACGCGTGATCTCAATGCCTCCGAGCGTGTCGAGCGCCGCCGCGATGGCGTCGCGATCGGCCGGGTCGTGCCAGTACATGGCGATGCGTTCGAGCGTCTCGACCTCGTCGATCTTGCTGTCGATATCCATGTCGATCGGTGTTCGTGTGCGCTTGAGCGAAGCCGCGATGTGGGGGTCGCCGCCGCAGAACTCATCCAGGCGCCCGTAAAGCGAGCGGGGGAGGAAGCACTGTCCATCCGCGAAGATATCGAAGGTCACATCGTGGCCGGCGGCAATGCGATGGATGCGGTGGGCAATGCCGCAATCGAGCGGACGGCTCAAGATGCGCGTGGCGCACGAGGCGTCGGTGGGCACATCGTCGTCGAGTTGCCAGACGCTGGCGCCGTTGGCACAGACCGCGTAGTGTACGGCGGGATGGGCGAGAATGGGCTCAAAGATGCCCGACAGCGGACGCCCCGTGCAGGGAACAAACTCGATGCCACGACGTGCGAGCTCGTCGAGCATTGCCCAAGTGGCGTCGCTCATCTGCTTATCGCTCGTCAGCAGTGTTCCGTCCATATCGGAAAACACAATCATTTGATGCAGCCCTTTCTATTGGCAAAAAAGCGTGGCCAAGGGCTTGGGTCCCTGGCCACGCTCAAGATCTATAACGGTCCGCGTCCTATCGGTCGGCGAGTGGCTTGTACTCCAGCGGCTCGATCACCGGACGATAGGCCGGGCGAATAATACGGTGCGCGCAGAAGAGCTCTTCCATACGGTGTGCCGACCAGCCGGCCATGCGGGCGACGGCGAATAGCGGCGTAAAGAGCGTCTCGGGCACGCCGAGCATCTTGTAGATAAAGCCTGTGTACAGGTCGATGTTGGCGCAGATGGGCTTGGTCATGCCGTGGTCGCGCATGACCTGGGGTGCCAGGCGCTCGATACGCTCGATGAGTGCGAATTCCTCGCCCAGGTCCTTCTTGGCGGCAAGTGTGCGCGCGTAACGGCGGCATACCTCGGCGCGCGGGTCGCTGAGCGTATAGACGGCGTGGCCCATGCCGTAGATGAGGCCCGTGCCGTCGAAGGCCTGCTTGTCGAGGATCTTGCCCAGGTAGGCCGCGACCTCGTCCTCGTCCTCCCAATTGGAGACATGCGTACGGATGTCCTCGTGCATGGACACGACCTTGGCATTGGCACCGCCGTGGCGCGGGCCCTTGAGCGAGCCGATAGCCGCGGCGTAGGCGGAATACGGGTCGGTGGCCGAAGACGACAGCACGCGGCAAGCGAAGGTGGAGTTGTTGCCGCCGCCGTGCTCGGCATGCAGCATGAGCATCACGTCGAGCAGCATCGCCTCATCGCGGGTGAACGCCATGCCGCCGCGCAGGACCTGTAGGATGGTCTCGGCGGTGGAGAGACCGGGCGTGGGGTGCGGCACGTGAACCTCGGAGCCGCGAAGCTTGGCGACCGAGGCCATGTGTGCGAAGGCGGCGATGCGCGGGAGACGTGCGAGCATGGAAATGGCGACGTCGATCTCATGCTCGGGCGTAATCGCGTCGGGCTCGGCGTCGAAGGCGTAAAGCAGCAACACGGCGCGCTGGAGCACATTCATGATGCTCGACGACACCGTGGTCATGGGGAACTCTTTGACGTATTCGTCGCTCAGATGCCTAAAGGCGCCCAAGCGCTCGCAAAAACCGTCGAGCTCCTCTTTGTTGGGCAGCGAGCCCGTGATAAGCAGATAGGCGACTTCTTCGTAGCCATAGCGATTCTCGGACTGGGCATTGTTGACCAGATCCTCGATGCTATAGCCGCGCAGCGTGAGCTTGCCCTGGTCGGGCACGACTTTGCCGTCGACCTTGTTGTAGCCGTGCACGTCCGAGATACGGGTAAGGCCCGCGACCACGCCCGAGCCGTCGGCATTGCGCAGGCCGCGCTTGACGTTATGCTCGACGAACAGACCCTCGTCGTACGGATCAGTCGGCAGGCCGTGGTAGAGGTTTTCGCTTTCGGGCGAAATCTGGCGGCTCGCCTCATAATCCAGAACCAGGCGGCTCAAGTGGTCATCGAAGCGGTAATAGATTTTCTTGGCGTCGTAGGCCATGCGCGCTCCTCTCCGGGCCGCATCGGGGTGACTTGCATGGGCATGCGCGCGTCAGGCTATCCCCAGCGGCTTGCTCGCTACAGGCGGTACATAAAGTTAAAGACGTCCTCGCGCTGGATGGACACGTTGACGCCCGAAAGCTCGCCGGCCTCGGCCAGCGCCTTCTGCAGCTCGGCGAAGTCGAGCTTGGACTCGGCGGTATCGGCCAGCATGGTCATGGTGAAGATGTCCTCGATAATGGACTGCGTGATGTCGCGGATGTCGACGTTGGCCTCGCCTAGGACACGGGTGACGCCGGCGACGATGCCGGGGCGGTTCTTGCCAAGGACGGTGATGACGATACGGGAGGACGAGATCTCGGCCATGGGAAACCCTTTCGCGTGATTGCGGCGCGCGCGGGGCGCTCCGCTACGGTACAGTGTTCATCATTGTACCTGTCTGGCGCAAAAAAGGCGCGCTCGCTGCGGCGTTACATGCCTGCAACATGAGCGTAAGGGGGAAGGCCGTACGGGGAAGAGCCGTCTGGCGCGTGTCCGGCTCGTGTTGGGTTGATTTCCGATCTCAGCCGAACACATTGAGCGGACAGGCCGTTCCCGCAGTCAGCCGAACGCCTCCGACGGCTGATTCCGAACTGGAAGCGGAGGGCATCCCCGCCCTTCGGTAGGGGATACCGCTCCGCGGCGCATGCCGCGGGCGGCGCCCCTATCGGACCACCGTGACCTCAGTTGGGATGGGCCCAGCACTGCCGCGTACTCGGTGAGCTAGAGCCAACTGTTCGTCTTCACGTCGCGTATGGCGATATTTCGGTCGTCCGGCTCGGTGATGCCGTAGCCGAACGCCTGGAGCGTCTCGATGGACTCCTGGATCCTCTGTTGGAACATGGGACCCGGATCGACCCTCGGCCCGAGGTGCCCGCGCCAAAGGCACGGCGTGGCGCGCAGCATGTTATGGATTTTGGAGATGGGCTCGATGTCGGCGTAGACGTTGAGCGTCGCCATGGCGTCCTTGTGGCCGAGGATCGATTGGAGCGCCTTG
The DNA here is from genome assembly GCA_900551195.1 of uncultured Collinsella sp. Classification (GTDB taxonomy): domain Bacteria; phylum Actinomycetota; class Coriobacteriia; order Coriobacteriales; family Coriobacteriaceae; genus Collinsella. Next base: position 6,963 of record URVD01000027.1, on the reverse strand, counting down.
ATATCGCCGCCTTGGCGGATCCACTGCGTTGCGAACGTGTGGCGAAGGCCGTGGAACGTGATCAGCTCGTCGTTGGTGCCCATGAGGCCGTTGGTCTCCGAGAACGTCTTGAACGCCCTGCGGATATAGCTTGTCGTCGCGAAGGTCGCGCCCGGCTCCGACAGGATGTAGCAGTCCCCGATCTCGACCGCCCCGGTAAGGCCGCGCAAGCGCAGCTTTCCGCAGTCGATCTCGTGGGTCTCCTTCAGGAAGGGGAGTAGGCCGACCGAGTCGATGGGGATACCCCTGGCGTCATGGGTCTTGGTGTCCTTGATGAACGAACCCATTCCCTTCGCGTACGCCACCGAGTGTCTGATCGAGATCAGGCCCGTCTCGAAATCCACATCGCACCACCGAAGGCCGCAGACCTCGCCGATTCGCATCCCCGTGTGCAGGGCGAGTACGACCGCCCTCTAATCCTCGGCGGACCAATCGAGTCCGAACTCCTTTCGGGCATCCTCTTCGCTCATGACTTCGAGAAGGTCTCCGGGTTGGCAACGAAGGGCGAGGCATAGCTGCTCGAGTGTGTTGAAGCGAATGCCGCGAATATGCCCTTTTTTAATACGGGACAGGTTCACGGGCGTGGTTCCAATCCTTTCGGCAAGTTCGTTCGAGGAAATCTTTCGCTCGGCCATGATCTTGTCGAGGCGAACAATTACGGGCATGGCGTTTCCTTACGCAATCTCGTCGGAGTCGAGGTACAGCTCTCGGGCGTACAAGAAGAGCTGGGAAAGCATGAACAGGACGATGCCGAGAACCAGAGAGGTCCAATCGAATGATGAAGCGATCTCTTGGGCGCCGACGGCCCCCTCGCCGCCAAACATCGAAACGGAGGTTTTGAGTGAGCCGGCGTAGAGGCTGGTGGCAGCTTGAACAACGAAGAGAATGCCGAGCACCTTCAAGCATGTCGCAGACCCTTTCTTGAAGGGGTCTCCGCTCTTGATCGTCCACACGAGAACGGCGCTGAGGATGGTCGTAGCGATACCGATGACGGCAGGGACCAATGTCGAGATCGCAAGGGCTGGATACGCGGGGGAGTCTGCAATTACAGGGTTGTCGAGCACTTCGATTGCTGGCTTTAAGGAGAACGCCACTTGTGCGATGGCGGTGGCGCAAAGGGTCGCAGAGGCTATCGCACATGCGATGCGGAAGGAATGAAGCCGGGGAGTGCGATTGTCGGAACTCATAATAACCTCCGAAGAATTTAAAAAACTCAGGTTACTTTTTAACAGTTTATGTTAAATTGACTTTGCCGGCAAGTAATAAGGGCCGAGCATTTTGTTCGGCCCCTCTGTTCCGACTGGATGAGGTTAAGGTTGGCGATGAATATGCTCAAAATCTCGAAGGCGATCTTTAGGTCGCTTCTCTCCTCCAGGTCGCTCTGTGTTGTCGTTGTTGCGTTGATGGTTCTTTGTGCTCTGCCCGTCTTCAGGAGCGCGGCTGGCATCGACGGACGGGTCGAATACCTCGAGTCGGGAATAACCCGTGTTGAGCAGGAATTGTCAGCATCCTATGCGGATGCGCTTGTGAATGCGGGGGAGGACGGTGTCTATACCTCTTCATCAAGCATGCCCGCGCTTCTGTACCCTCTTGCCGCGGGACGTCTTATCTTGGCACCGCTCTCTCCCCTACTTCCGTTTCTGCAGATATCGGATGGAGAGTACACCTATTATGACGGATCGAAGGAGTACTTGCTATGGGTCGCAACGGCCGTTGCCGTCTCGTTCCTTGCCGCACGTCTTAACAAACGTGAAAAGCTCATCATCCAGGCACCGATGGGCGAGCTGGGTAGACTTGTTGCATCGAGCGTATGGGCGAGTGTTTTTGCAATGCTTGCCGTCCTCGCCATCAATCTTCCAGGGATAATCGCCGCGCTTGTGAAGAATGGCCCGGGCTCGCCGTTCTATCCGATAGGCTACATTCAATATGCGACTCCGGTTATCAAACCGGCTTGGCTGGTGTTCGCGCAGACGGCCATCTTGCAATTCTTGGTGGCAGCGTTCATCTCGCTTGTCGTTCACCTTGCCGTGAAGATTGCCAATAACCCTACGCTTGGAATCGTGTTCGTATGTGCCCTGATGGGGGTGACGATGGTTCCCGGGTATTACGGAAGATCCATCGCTTTACGTGAGTTCGCCCTGTTGAATCCCCTTACGTATGCGAACACTGAGTTGACCGTCGGCGCCTATAGCCCGTACCCGACAACGCAGATAGTGAATCTGCCTGGACTTTGCTTCGAGCGTGGCGCGATTGCCCTCGTATGCGCAATCGGGATCGAGGTGCTGGCAATTAGCCTGCTTTGCGTTGCTGGAAAGAGCGGCTGCGCGTGCCCGATATCCCCGATTTGTCTTGAGAGAGGTTCCTTCGCTGCATCGAGAACGGCAACTCGTTCGAGCGCTTGTGCCTCCGCCGTTGCATACGTAAGAACGATGGGGAAACTGCTCCTGCGTTCTCCTACCCTCGCCGTATGCGCGATTGCAATGTCGACGACGATGCTGGCCCCGGCTCTGGTCGAGATGTTTCCTGACGCTGATAACGTTTCCGCTGTTCGGTATAGGGATGGGGAGCTCCGTTCAATAGATCGGTATCTAGAGCAGAACGCTGCGAATATGGACGTCGAGGGCAAAGCGGCCCTGGAAGACATGCGAGATGCTCTTTCGGGTTTCGTGTACGCGCCTATGCCTGCGGAGGGGTTTCGAGGCCTTGCGACGTACGAGCGCGCTCGAGGTGAGCTGGGCGCGGCAGATGCGACTCTCCTGCAATCGATCGGAATCGAGCCGGAGACTCCTTCTCGTGCGGAGGCGCGCGCCCTTCTGCTTGAGTCGATCGCGAGCTTGCCGGACCCCAAGGTTTACGAGTTAAGTACGAAGATGCCCCCATTAATCCTCCTTTCGTATCTCCAGGCAGCGCTTCCCTCCTTATTTTTGCTGTTGCCCGTGGTTGTCACATCGCTCGCGTGCACCCACCTGCAGTGTCGTTCCCTTCTGGTTCTCCAGATCCCCGCAACAGCGCATGTGCGTTTTCTGACGGCTGTTGCGCTGGCTCTCCTGCTTGGCTTGGTGCTGCTTTTGGTGTCGATGGTTCCCGCTGTCGTTGTGTCCGTGATTAAGAACGGTGCGGGTGGATCGGAGTATCCCGTCGCTCTCATTCGGGCGGGAGCTTCGACAACGTCCATGGTGGGGGAGGCGGTGTTGTGCAGTATTCCGTTGCTGGTCATGGCATACGGCGTGATTTCCGTCGTCGCTGCGTTGACAGCAGCGATTAGCCGCAACCCCGTTGTCACCGGAATGGTTTGCGCGGTTCTCTTGGTGTTGGGTTCGTTGAGCGCTCATGTTGAAAGCGTGGGCATGGGCGTCGCGCTGCTGGCTCCATTCGCCTCGTTTGATCCCGCTTCCCAGGTGGGGACGATTGGGTTCCTTGGGCGAGGGACGAACGCGATGCCTTTTGGAGAGGTCGTCGGCGCATCGGGCGCTCTGCTGGTGGTCTTGGGCGCCGTATCTCCGTTGATGGTGCGCCTGAGTGTTCCAAAGATCGAAAGGGGATGATCTCGATGATTGACCTTCAAACGCTGACGATCTCTTATGGAAAGAAGGTGCTCGTAGATTCGGTGAACGCTGAGTTTGCCCCGGGTACGGTCTACGGTCTCGTCGCTCCGAACGGGCATGGAAAGACGACGTTGCTGCGTGCGATGGCAGGTTTGCCGGGTCCTCGCGTGGACGGGAGCATCGTTCTGGATGAGGTGCAGGGTACGGGTGCGAGAGAGGTCCGTTCTATGATCTTCTATGCACCTGGTGAGGGGACGCTGCTGTATCCCGGATTGCGTGCGGAAGATCACCTCAAGATGGTTTGCGATATGTGGCCGCATGCTCGCGATATCGAAGAGATAGTGGAACAAACGCAGATAGGCGAGTTCGCGAAGATGAGGATCCGCACTCTGAGCCAGGGCATGAAGCAGCAGCTTACCCTGGCGATTGCGTATGCGACGGGCGCGCGGTACCTTCTATTAGATGAGCCCATGAACGCGCTCGACCCCAGCAGGGTGGACTTGCATTCCGAGATTCTCAGGAAGCTGGCCGATTCTGGTACGTGCATCATCATGTCATCCCACATCTTGGATTCGGTCGATAGGCTGTGCGATGAGATTCTGTTTTTGAAGGATGGGAGGCTCATTAGAAGCATTCCGCAAGATGATGCTGCGCCGAAGTCTCCTGGATCCCATTTCGCAAAGCCTGCCGGACGCGCCGAGGGTGCGCTAAGCACGTATCGGCGACTCTACGAAAAGGGCGGGTAGAAATGCAAGTTAAAAATCTATGTGGCCAATGTGATACCGTTGAACCCGCATATCGATACCGCTCAGCCATTCGCCTCGCCCCCGTCGCACGTATCTTCATCCGGTCTGTTACTTTTAATCTAACAATTCTTTGAGGAACGTAGGTGCTTCTGAATGTACTGTCGACTTCTTCTCAAACTAATCCTAAGAGACAAGGCCGCATGGATTTGTACGCTCGTTCTCGCTGCAGCCTTTTCCGTCCCCATTGCGTTCAATTCACCCATCTACGGGCCCTTCTTTATGAAGCAGGGCATGCAGGGCTTTGTCGACGCATTCAATACGCGCGCGCCCCAGGCCAGCGGCACAGACCTATCGCCAGAGCAGCAAGCTGACGCGGAGCTTGCAAGATACGCGAACGCCGCCCTTGCCGCTCAAACCGACGCCGCCTTTCTCGATTCTGCCGAGAGCTACTACGCGCTCATGGGCGAAGGCTTCCAATCCGGGTCCATCGTGGGAGACCGAGAGACCAATGACGCGGCGCTCGCATATTGCCGTGCCCTGAGCAGCTCCGGCATCACGGATATCCCGGCCTCCGCAAACGACCTGCCATTCCTTTCCTTCCTGCCTTACGCCATTGCCACGGCGCCGTCTTTCCTTCCCTTCATCCCCTTCCTTCTCTCGTCGATACTCGTGCTCGGCGCCACAAGGCCTGCGACCCTGGCGGCAAAGGCGCCCGTGCCCAAATTCCGGCGCCTTATCCAGATCGTGTTTTCGATAATCGCCGCGGGGACCGCGATGCTCCTCGCCGGCCTTGCACCCGGGGGCATTTACGCCTTGGCCCTAAACGGCTTCGGGCAAATTGGGTACCCGATCGCCTTCTTCCATGACGGCGCGCTTGCCACCACGACCGCGGGAAACGTCTTCACGACCCTGCTTATCGCGCTTCTTGCGGGCGGAACCTTGATATCCGTTTGTTCCGCCGTCCTATCGACCGCAACGAGGCGCGTCTTCGCGGGCCCCCTTACCTCAGCGCTGCTTGTCGCGGCCCCGGCATTCCCGTTGCTGTCCGATTCGGCACTGGAGCATAACGCCGCGCTCAATCTCCTGCCGCTGGCCGTGTTCTCGCCTATCGAGGCAACGGGTTACGTAGGATGCTTCCCGACAGAATTCATTGGCTCCGGTTCAGGCAGCGCATCGATGCTTGCCGTGGCCCTGGCATACGTCGCGGTCCTTTTTGCGGTCGGCGCCGTTGCGACACGTTCCCCCAAACAGCCTGGACCCGCGAAAAAGCACCATGGGCTCGAGCTTCTAGACGCGAGCGTGGGATACGGAAGCACGACGATACTTTCAATCGGGTCGCTTTTCCTGAGCCCGGGAACGGCGGCGGGCCTCGTTGCTCCCAACGGCTCGGGGAAAACCACCCTTCTTGAAGCGCTGTCGGGCCAATTTCCCACCCGCATCCGCTCGGGAAGCCTGGCGGCAGACGGAATCTGCCAACGTCGATCAGCCGAATTTGCAGAACTCGTCTACCTGAGCTCTTCGGGCGGCGCGGATCTCTATCCCACGCTATCGGCCCGCGAGCACCTCTCTTTCGTTAGGGAGGCGTGGAAATCGGCCGCCGACATCGACTCGCTCTGCAGCTCCCTCGGAATCTCCCCATATCTCGACAAGCCGACCCGTAAACTCTCGACAGGAATGAAGCAGCAGGTAAAGCTTGCCATGGCGATAGCGACCGATTGCCCGTACCTCATCCTCGATGAACCGCTGAACGGCCTCGATCCGGGAAAGCGGAAAACCTCCTGCGACGCGATGCGCAGCGAGGTGGCGCGGGGACGCAGCGTGCTCATTTCAAGCCATCTGCTCGACGACCTGGCAGACCTCACCGACTCGTTCTACTTCATCGAGGCCGGCACGCTCGTGGAAAAGATCAAGTCGTCCTCGCAGACGCTCAAGCAGGAATACCTCGATACATACGAGCGAGGTGAATGACATGATAGGCAAGAGCTATGCAAAGATAGCGATTGTTGGCTTTGTACTTTGTCTTGCAATGGTGCTATGTGCATCATTTGCGAGGTATAGGTCCGAGCAGTCGTTCATCGATGGCGCTGAAAATGGGTTTGGCATAGACGGGATGTATGTCAACGATGGCGCGACCAGGCCGTCTATGGCGATTCTTGCAGGCGAAGACATGGAATGGCAAATCTGTAATGACGATGGCTCTTGTCTGAGTGGTCGTTTGGCCGCAACGAGCGACCCGAATTCGTTCGATCTTCTCGACAATGATGGAGCGGATTGCGGTTCTGTTCACCTTTCATATGCATCGCGAGACGGGATGGACGGCATCCTCTACGTCTCCCACGAAAATGGCAATTTCAAGATGCGCAGGACTAACCGGGTGCCGGCTTTTATCGAGGAGTGAGAGTTCCCGGCGGCCTGCCGATCAGGCCGCCGGGGTATCGAACCCCGCATTCATCCGTACACACACGGATGAATGCGGGAAGTGTCCGGATGAAATTGATAATCAAGGAAACAAAGCCGTTCTGCCTGGGACGGCTTTGGCCTGGACTTTAACTACAACATCGCAATCGACACTTATCAGCCTCCAAGCCACGCATCCATGAACGGCGAAAGGTAGTTCTCCAGCTCCGGATAAG
>URVD01000026.1 GCA_900551195.1 uncultured Collinsella sp. | reverse complement strand
GCTGCCGCACAAACGCGCGAAGCGCTTTTGATCGACGAAGAGCGCGAGGACGACGCATCCGCAGAAGCCGAGGCAGCGGGCTCAGGGCAACCGGAAGCCGAGCCCGTAGCCGACTCGACGGTCGAGGCGGTCGCGGCACCCATTCGGCAGGACTTGACCGACGAGCCGAGCATATCCACCGAACAGTTTGGTGTCGTGGCACCGCTTCTTGCGCCGACGCCCGCGTTCGCAGCTGCTACGCCCGCTGACGCCACAAACGAACTCGCGCCTGCCGCAAACGCCTATCTCAGCGCACTGCTCGAGCACAACGCAGTACAGGCGGAATCGGCGGTAGTGCAATCGGGGCAGAGCGAGGACATGCTCGTCGATACCATCAACGAGGCGCTCTTTGACCTGGTGGGCGACACCGTAATTGAATTTAGCGCGGCAGGGCCGCAGATTATTGAGGACTACGAAGCAGACGTGAGAGGATACCTAGACCATGAGTGATACCGCATCCGCAGCACCTCGCGTGCCCAAGCGCGTCGCTGCCGTCATTCTCAACTCGCTCAAGGGCGGCGTGGTCCCGCGCATCGGCCTTCCTTACATCACCGTAGGGCGCGAGGTCGAGATCCGCGCCCTGCTCACCGATCTGAGTCTCATTGCCGACGGTGGCGCAAGCTTCCGCTTTCTGGTCGGTCGCTACGGAGCCGGCAAGAGCTTTTTGCTCCAGACCATCCGCACGCACGCCATGGGCGAGGGATTCGTCGTCGCTGATGCCGACCTGTCGCCCGAGCGCCGCCTGCAGGGCGGTCAGGGACAGGGCCTTGCCACCTACCGTGAGCTCATCCGTAACATATCGACTAAAACGCGCCCCGAGGGCGGTGCGCTCAACCTTATTCTGGATCGCTGGGTCGCCTCGTGTGCCGACGTCGACGAGTCGGTCGTCAATGCCCAACTGGCCCCGCTCGAGGAAATGGTCCACGGCTTCGACTTCACCCGCATGCTCCACCGCTACCGCGCGGCCGTATCCGAGGGCGACGAAGAAGCTATGAGCCGCGTGACCAAATGGATTCGCGGCGAATACCGCACCAAGAGTGAGGCACGCGCTGAGCTGGGCTCCTCGACCATCATCAGCGATGACGACTGGTACGACTACGTTAAGCTCATTGCACGCTTTTTGGTCTGCAGCGGCTACAAGGGTATGTTGGTGCTCATCGACGAGCTCGTGAATCTGTATAAGATTCCCAACGCCATCACGCGCCAGTACAACTACGAGAAGATCCTGACCATGTACAACGACACACTCCAGGGCAAGGCGCAGTACCTGGGCATGATCATGGGCGGCACGCCAACCTCCATCGAAGACCGCCGCCGCGGCGTGTTCTCCTACGAGGCCCTGCGCAGCCGACTCGCTCAAGGCCGCTTTGCACGCGAGGACCTTAAGGACATGCTCGCGCCCATCATCCGTCTGCAGCCACTCACCTACGAGGAGCTGCTGGTGCTGATCGAAAAACTCATGCAAATTCACGCCGGCTACTTTGGCTGGACGCCCACGCTTACCGAGAACGACTTGGTGGACTTCCTCAAGATCGAGTTCGGTCGTGTGGGAGCCGACACACATCTGACGCCGCGTGAAGTCATTCGCGACTTTATCGAGCTGCTCGACATCCTATGCCAGAACCCCGACGCCAACGTAGCCGAGCTGCTGCAAAGCGTCGGCGGCGACGCGCTGGCGCCGGCAGCAGCAACAGGCGACACCGGCACCGCAGGCGGTGACCGTAACTTCGCCGAATTCACCATCTAACCTGCCAAAAAGGGATAGGTTTATTTTGGCAGGTTTTATCTGGGCAAACGTTGAAGCGGTAATGCAGCAAGCCACTGCCCGCCGCGTTGAGAGATTCGCTTTTGAAAGGAGGCCCCGTGAACGCCTTTGACCGCTACGCCCCGTTTATCCAAGACTTCATCTACTCCCACGATTGGGAGAGCCTGCGCTCCATCCAGGTTGCGGCGGCAGATGCCATCTTCAACACGCAAGACAATGTGCTCCTGACGGCCTCCACGGCATCTGGCAAAACCGAGGCAGCCTTCTTTCCCATCCTGACCGAGTTTTGGGAGAACCCGCCCGCAAGCGTGGGCGCCCTCTACATTGGCCCCCTCAAGGCGCTCATCAACGACCAATTCTTCCGCCTCAACGACCTGTGCGAAGAAGCCGATATCCCCGTCTGGCACTGGCATGGCGATGTCTCGCAGTCGCACAAGGCTAAGCTCATCAAAAAACCGAGCGGCATCTTGCAGATTACGCCCGAGTCACTCGAGGCGCTCCTGATCCATAAGCACATGGCGATCCCTCGTATGTTCTGCGACCTGCGCTATGTGGTTATCGACGAAGTCCATTCGCTCATGCGCGGCGACCGCGGCGGGCAGACGCTCTGTCTTATCGAGCGCCTCTCGCGCATGGCAGGCGTGCAGCCCCGCCGCATCGGTCTGTCGGCAACCATCGGCGACCCCGAGCGCACGGGCGCCTTCCTGTCGCAGGGGACGGGACGCAACTGCGTCATCCCACGTTTTGAGGAGCCGCGCCGCGTGTGGCGCATCTCCATGGAGCACTTCTACAACTCGGGTCCCCAGGCGCAGCAGCGAGGATTCGCGAGTACAGGTCCGCAGGAAGCCGAAGTGCTCGCATGCGAGCGCATCGAGGCGGTGGCGCCCACGGCACTGCCCGCCGGCGCCCAAGACATGCGTCACAGCGGGCAGCTCACACAAGAGGAGCGCCGTCAACGTCGTGAGCGGGCACGGGGCAAGGCTGCCCCCAAGGACCGTCGCACTTCCTCAGCCCCCGAGGGCGAAGTCGACATCCCGCAGGCAACCGAACAGGCACTGCTCAACCCCACCGACACCGCACCCGACAACGCCGACCCCGGCATGGGCTACATCTTTGAGCATACCCGCGGCCGCAAGTGCCTGGTCTTTGCCAACTCGCGCGAGGAGGCAGAGGCCGTGTGCTCCATGTTGCGCAGCTACTGCGAGAGCCGGCACGAGCCAGACCGCTTTCTAATCCATCACGGCAACCTTTCGGCATCGCTGCGCGAGACGGCCGAGGAGCTCATGCGCGACGAAGAGCAGGCGCAGACGACCGTCACCACCTCCACGCTGGAGCTCGGCATTGATATCGGTCGCCTGGAGCGCGCGTTCCAGATTGACGCGCCGTTTACCGTCAGCTCCTTTTTGCAGCGCATGGGGCGCACAGGCCGTCGCGACCTTCCGCCCGAGATGTGGTTTGTCATGCGCGAGGAAGAACCCGAGCCGCGCACGATGATGCCCGAAACGATACCCTGGAAGCTCCTGCAGGGCATCGCACTCGTACAACTCTATCGCGAGGAAAAGTGGGTCGAGCCGCCCGAGCTCGATCGACTCCCCTACAGCCTGCTCTACCACCAGACCATGTCGACGCTCGCCAGCACCGGCGAGCTCACGCCGGCCGAGCTTGCTCAGCGCGTGCTCACGCTCAGCTATTTCCACCGCGTCTCGGCCGATGACTATCGCGTACTGCTGCGCCACCTCATCAAGATCGACCACATCCAGGTCACCGAGGGCGGTGAGCTCATCGTGGGTCTCGCGGGCGAGCGCATCATTAACAACTTTAAGTTCTACGCTGTGTTCCAGGAAAACGAGGAGTTCACCGTTCGCAGCGAGTCGGCCGAGTTGGGCACGATCGTCAATCCGCCACCGCCCGGTGAGCGCATCGCCATAGCCGGGCACTGCTGGATAGTCGAGGAAGTGGACTGGAAGCGACACACCGTCTTTGCCACGCAAGTCAAAGGTCGTGTGCCGGCATACTTTGGCGACTGCCCCGGCGACATTAACACGCATGTACTCGAGCGCATGCGCAAGGCGCTCAACGAGCACGCGGCATATCCGTACCTCATGGGCAACGCACGGGCACGCCTTGCACAGGCTCGTCATACCGCCGAGATTTCGGGTGCGGGGACCAAACCGCTCATCAACCTGGGTGGCGACACCTGGGTGCTCTTCCCCTGGTTGGGCAGCTACGCCTTTCTGGCGCTCGAACGTATGCTCAAGATTAAGTGTGCCGCGGAGCTGGGCCTTCGCGGGCTCGATCCGTCGCGTCCATACTTTATGCAGTTTAAGATGAAGGCCGACGAGGAGACGTTCTTTGAGGTGCTCGCAGCCGAGGCCGAAAAGGACTTCGACCCCATCGAGCTCGTCTATCCCGGCGAGGTGCCTTACTTTGATCGTTACGATGAGTTCGTTCCCGAAGAGCTCGTGCGCAAGGGCTTTGCCGAAGGCGTGCTCGACATCGAAGACATGAAGCAGCGCGTTCTCGGCTGGCGCGACCACGCCTAAGACCAGTCTTTTTGGGACGGGGAGACTTATTTGTCGTGAAGGACGGTGCCGAGGAAGTCGGCGTTAAAAGGCACGGCTTCGGCGAAGACATAGTCGCCGTCGCTGGCGATGAGCAGGTAGTTTTCCTCGCCGCCGAACTTCGCATCGCCACATGGGACCACCCAGGCATGGGCGAATACCTCGAGTGCCGTGGCAGCGCAGTCGCGCAGGAACGTCACGTCGCTCCCCTCGTTTGCGCTCACGATATTGGCGACGTAGACGCCACCAACATTTAGGCTGCCCCGCACTAAACGCAACGCCTCAACCGTCGCCAACTCGCGTACGGGCTCGGCACCGCCAAAGCAATCGCTCACGACCGCGTCATAGCGACGATGGCCCACGCTCGTCACACCCAGATACGAGCGAGCCTCAGCGGTTATCACCCGCAGGCGATCGCCCGCCGCGCGCTCCAGCTCGTCTAGGTAGAACCAGCGGCGCGCCAGGCGCGTAATCTCTCCGTCATACTCGATGACGTCCATGCGCAAGCCCTCGTGCGACATCAGGGCGAATTTAGGATAGGCAAACCCGCCGCCGCCCAGCATAAGAATGCGGTCGATACCGTGACCATAAGCGTCGCGCATCGCATCCTCGGCCTCAAACACGTCGTTAAACGCGCGATAGTACGCAAAGACGGGCTCCGCCCAGCGCTCACCAACGTAACTCGCGCTTTGGTAGACGCCGCCTTGCACCAATACGCGGACTTCGTCGCCGCCCTCGTCGTGCACGCGCTTCACACGCGCCAACCCATTGCGGGTCCTCGCGACCTGCAGGCAGGCGGCGCGAACAGCGACGGCGGCCGCACCAAGCGCCGCGGCTCCCAGAGCAACGCCGGCAACGACGCCGGCAGAAACACTCGGCTTGTTCATCTAGAGCTCCTTTTGCAGATAAAGGCCATGGTCATAAAATCCAAGATGGCGATAGTACTCGCGCGTGCCAATCGCGCTAATCACGTTGATACGCGCATAACCCGCATCCCGGGCAATCTCGCACGCACGCTCTACGAGCAAACGCCCCAACCCGTGATGTTGCGCCGCCTGGCCCTGATCGCCCACGCGCGCCGCCATGCCATACACGTGCACCTCGCGAATCATCGCCTCGTCCGGCGTCGTCGGCAACTCGTCCGCATGTGCGGCAACAAACGAATGGTCGGGCAGCGACAACCGCAAAAAGCCCGCGATCTTGCCCCGCGGCGTCACCCACTGCAAAAAGCGCTCGTGAGTCACCGGCGTCTCGTACGCCACTTCCTCATCAAGAGAAAGCTCATCCAAGTCGGCACCCGCGGTACTGATCTCGCGATAGCGAATCTCGCGCACCACTGTGCCTTCTCCACGAGCCGCCAAGCGATTCTCGACGAGCTGACGCAGGTTGGGCTTCTTGTTGCCCACCATGATGTCATCGGAGCTAAAGTCGCGGATCATGCGACTGATGCGGCAGAACGCCGGCGTCACCACGATGTCATCGGCCAGTACATCGAGCAGCTCCTCCTCGGTATAGGGACGCCACTTGCCACGCTCATAGCAGCCCACCAGACGCGAGCCCTCGATGAGTGCACACGGATAGACTTTGACCTCGTCGGGCATAAAGGCCCCCTCGGTCACAAAGCGCTCGTAGTCGCGCTTGTCCCCTTCGGGCGTGGCGCCCAGCAAGTTGAGCATAAAATGCGCGTGAATCTTAAAGCCAAACAGGCGCGCAAGCGAAAACGCCCGCTCGATCTGCGCCACCGAAATGCGCCGCTCGTTGATATCGAGCAGGTGCTGGTCGAGGCTCTGGATGCCCATCTGGATCTTGGTGCAGCCCAGGCGGCGGATAAGCGTGAGGGCCTTCGGCGTTACGGCATCGGGGCGCGTCTCGATAACGAGTCCCACCACGCGATGCTTCGCCGTCTCGTTGATGCGCTGTTGACGTTCAAGCTCCTCCATCGTTGCCGTCTGCCACTCGGCGACTTCGCCCCACGGCGTACCGGGGCCGTACAGACGACGCACCGCACGGTTGTAGCCGCCCACGGCAGCATCCACACGCCCCTGGTCGTCGGCAACGCCGGCAGCAAGCTCGACCTCGTCTGTCGCAATGCCGGCTGCCCGATAGCGCTCGCGACGCTCCGCTACCACCGGCGGCAGGGCATCGGCGGGAGCGTCATCGAGCAGGCGCCCCGCCTCGGCACGACTGATGCCCGGACGCGCCAACATGGGGTTTGCCGCCACGCCGGCGACGGCATCGTCATTGAGCGCACGGAAAAGCTCCGACATAAACCACGTCTGATACCCTTCCGGATAGTCGCTCCAGGTGCCACCGAGCACGATGAGCTCTATCTTATCGGTCGCATGCCCCATCTGCGAAAGCGCCGTCAAACGGGCGCTCACCTGCAGATATGGATCGAAGCAGTTTTGCTCTGCACGGGCGCACGCCGGCTCGGCGTGCAGATAGCTTTTGGGCATGCGCAGGTCGTTGGGGCAAAACAGGCAATCGCCCGAGCACGGCCACGGCTTGGTGATGACGGTAATGGTCGCTACGCCCGAAGCCGTGCGACGAGGCTTCATGCGTAGCACCTGCAGCAGTTGACGCTCTAGCTCGGCGTCGACATTCCATACCGTCCAACGAGCCGGCTCCTCGCGCTTCACCCGCTGGTAAAACGGCAGCAGGCGACGCTTGGCCAGATCGCGCTTGTCGGCACCCTCACGGCGTGCCTCGGCATGTATCAGTTTGACGAGCGCTTTGTCGTCCACGGTCTCGCCGCGACGCAGAGCCTCGAGTATGTTCAAGATAATCTGTTCCATGCCCCCATTGTAAAGGCAAAGGCGCCGAAGCCGACCACGGCCCCGGCGCCTCCATCAAAGAGCATGCCTATATGCACCGATCTCCGAAAACCGCATGTCACTCCGGATCAAACGACATGTCGCCCGAACCGACCTCAAAACGATACGTGGCAGACTTATCGCCGTTATCGAATTCAAGATTCAAAACGGTCTCGCCGTCGTAGCCAAGCGGAAGGAAATCGCTCTCGAAGTCGCCGCTGCCCAAGGTGAGGCTCGCCTTAAAGCCCGTCGAGTTCGGAACCGTCATCTCCACATCGCCCGAGCCCACGCTCACGTCCATCGACTTCGCGGGGGCCTGGTAGAGCTCGAACGTCACATCGCCCGAACCGACCTCGGCATTCAGGGTATCGGTCACGGTACCCGTAAACTCGACGTCTCCCGAGTCCAAAGTCAGGTTGAGGTCATGACACGCAATGCCCGCGACCGTCAGATCACCCGATCCCACATTCGCTGTGATGCCCACCATGTTATCGGCAACATCGCGCGGCAGTTCGACGGTAACCGTGCGGTCAATGGCGCGCTCGTCATCGCAATCGAACTGGCGAATCTTGAGCGTAGAACCCTTGATTTCGGCCAGGTTCTGGGTTGCCGCATCGAAGGCAACGGTCCCCGTTGCCACGCGACCGCTTTCAATTACGCGCACTGGCCCGCCGGAGACGTGTTTGACCTCGACCGTGCCCGACGTCACGTCCAAATCAAGCGATGTGAACGCGTCGGCATCAAACGTTTCGCTCGAAAGCTGTTGAGGCCGAGCGGAATAGTTACCGCTATCCAAAAGATCGTCCTCGTCAAGCGCATCGTCCATACCAGACAAGCCGGATACAACATCGTCGAGATCCCACGGGCCATCAAAATGAATCAATGTCCGCGAAACGCCAAAGACAAGCCCAACAATGAGCACAAACGCTCCGATGCCAACACCCAGGCGTACCTTGGATTCATGCGAAAGCTTCATCATTCGTCACCCTCTTTGGCACATGGCTCAGCGGTGGTCGTGGTAGCCACGTCAGCATCGGGTTCCGCAGAAGCATCCTTCCCCTGGGCCTTGATCGCCACCGACGCCGGACCAACCTGAATATCCCCGCGCGCCCAATCACCATCGAGCGCACGCGCCACCCAGTGATAGATGGGAATCGTAAAGAAGATCAGCGCGGCAAAGGGGCCGGCACCAAACAGGAACATCAGCAAAAAGAACAGCAGCCAGCACACGGCCCAATACGGGAACGACTGGAACGGGCCCTTCACCGGAGTCGAGCCAACCGCGGTGCCACTCGTCGCCTGCGCCGTAGCGGCATTGGCGGCCTGCGCACTCCAGCTTGCCGCCTGCGCCGCCTTGGCTGCGGCATCACTTGCCTGCGTAGCTGCCTCCGTGGCGCGTGCCGCCGCCTCATGGGTGCGAGCACGCTCTGCCGCCTCGGCCTCGCGCTGACGGGCGCGGTCCTCGTTCTCAAACTCGATATCGTCCTCGATCTCGTCGCTCGGATTGAGCAGCTCGTCCAGGCTCACGCCATAGAGTTTGGCGAGCGAGATCAGGTTCTCGGTATCAGGCGAGCTCTCCGCGCGCTCCCATTTACTGACCGCCTGGCGCGACAGTCCCAGCTTTCGCGCCAATCCTTCTTGGCTAAAGCCCTTGCTGCGGCGAAGGTCGGCGAGCCGCTGAGCAGTTTCTCCATTCATGGTTCCTCCTATGCGATGCCAGCCGTGCCGCCGGACCGTTTTTGTTCTTAAGGCGCCTTGCACAGTTAAAAATCTATCCGCCACCGCCAAAAGCATGCCACCTATTCTAGTGAGATTTTTGACAACCGGCGGTTGCGGGCACATATGAGCTGCGGAAATGTGTCCAAACAAAGCAATGACCCGTAGCTTGGTTGTCCCCGTTGCGGCGTTAACGGTAGTATGGTCGTACTGTTTATTCCGCACCGCCAACGGAGGGAGTCCCGCGCCGTGAACCGCGATTTCGCCTCATCGCTCATCCAGCTCAACAACACGTTCTATCGCGAGCACTCCGCCTCCTTCTCCGATACGCGCCAGGCCCCGTGGCCCGGCTGGGTGCGCACCATGGACATCGCGCTCGGGCAGCTCGACGTCGCCACGATCGAGCATCCCGTCCGCGTCTTCGATCTCGCCTGCGGCAATATGCGATTCGAGAACTTTGCAGCCGGCGGCGCACTTGCCGCCAAGGGTGTCGACGGCGCAAACCCCTCGGCAGATGCCAGCTGCCCGTTTGAGTTCTATGGCGTCGACTCGTGCCAAGACCTGGCCATCGATGCACATGGCCACGCGCTTCGCATTCCCAACCTGCACTTCCAGGAACTCGACGTGCTCGACGCCCTCATGAAGCTCAACCCCGCCGAGACACCCGACGTGCTTTTCGACGCCCCGCTCGCCGACATCTCGGTCTGCTTTGGCTTTATGCACCACGTGCCGTCGTGCGAGTACCGCGTACGCGTGCTCGACGCCCTGGTGCGGCAGACGCGCCCGGGCGGCATCATCGCCATCAGCTTTTGGGAGTTTATGAACGATGAGCGCATGGCGCGCAAAGCCGTTCGCGCCGAGGCCCGCGCCGAGCTCACCCCGCCGTTTGAGGGTTACGATTCCGCGCAGTTTGAAGCCGGCGACCACCTCATTGGCTGGCAAAACGACCGCCACGCCTACCGCTATTGCCATCACTTTGACGATCAGCAGATCACCGACCTGGTGCGCGGCGTCCGTACGTTCTACAAGAGCGGCGAGGTCCCCGTGCGTGAGCTTGAGCGCTTCCATGCCGACGGTCGTAGCGGCGAGCTCAACCGCTATGTGATTCTCAAGCGCCTGTAGGCATCGACGACTCGCCGCCGAGCCGCACCGCATCTTCCGGGCAAACTATGCCCGCCCTTTTTCAATCCATTGACGGAACGTGCAGCTATGCGTTCCATACTTATGACCAAGGAGCCTCATGGGAGCCGTCCACGTTCGCACGCCTAAGAACTTTGTGCTCGAGGAGCGCCTGGAACGCTACGCCGATGCGATTGAGACAAACCCCGAGGCTTATGCCGGAGATTGGCGCAAGGCCTGTGCGCCCGCAGGCAGCAAGCCCTTCGAGCACCTTCACCTGGATCTTGGCTGTGGCAAGGGAACGTACCTTGTAGAGCGCGCCCACCGCGAGCCCGATGCCCTCTTTATCGGCATGGACCAGGAGCCCATCTGCATCGCCTATGCCGCGCAGAAAATCTGCGAACAGGGGCTATCCAACGCACTCGTCCTGCCCCGAGGCACCGCATCGCTGCCACGGCTGTTTGCCGCAGGCGAGCTCGATGCCATCACCATTAACTTTCCCACGCCGCAGCCCAAGGCCAAGTACGCTAAAAAACGACTCGTCCATGTCGACCATCTGATGCTCTACCGCCCGCTCTTTGCAGCCGGCGCTACCGTCACACTGCGCACCGATAGCAAGCCGTTGCGCGATTACGCCCTGGGACAGTTTGCCGCGGCCGGCTACGATACGCTTTGGGTAAGCGACGACGTCCGCCGCGACCATCCCGAGCATCCCGAGACCGAGTACGAGCGCCGCACGCGCGAGATGGGTGCCGCCGTCTATGGCATTTGCGCTACGCCCGGCGCGGAACCCATCGAAGAGCAGCTCGCGGCGGGCCGCGCGCAGGAGCAAAGCCTTACCTGCTACCTGCCCGAAAACCTCGATGAGCTCACCTATGTACCCCTGGGCATGGAAGAAGCCGTCGAGAACTTTAGAAACCGTGCTCGCAAAGGCAAAAAACGCCTGCCGCAGGGGTCCTAGGGGCTTCTGATGGTCGCGGCGTCGGCAAACAAGTGAAAATAGGCACCAGCGAACGACCCTCAAACCTAAGTGAGTAGACTATTTAGCAATAGCCAAGCACAACCCGCATAGCGAAAACTAAAACCGCAGGTAGAGCCCTTGCGCAAAAGCCATGTGCTCGCGATATCGCAAAAAGTCTACTCACTTAGCTGGCTACTGCACCAAACGGCTGGGCAGAACGCCCATTTCCTGCATTTTCTCGCGCGCTGGCACCCCACGCCGCTGCTACGCCATAATAGTTGGCGGACAATCGCGAGAGAAAGCAAACACATGACACAGACCACGACAGATACCGCCGCCAGTACCGTCTCCGGCGCCGGGGCCGCCAGCTCATTCTCGGGCGGCACGGGAACCGAAGCCGAGTTCGGCTCGCTCGGCGCGCTCTCCCCCACCTGGTGGGAGCCCGAGGACGGCAGTGAGCCCGAACCGTGGCTCACGCCCGATCAGGCCTTCGAACGCTTCTTTGAATGGACGAGCAGCCGCGGCATCGAGCTGTGGGGTCACCAAGAAGAGGCCCTCATGGACCTGGCCGCCGGCGATCACGTCATTTTGGGCACACCGACCGGATCGGGTAAATCGCTCGTCGCGCTGGGCATGCTCTTTATGGGCATGGCGCAGGGCAAGCGCTGCTATTACACGGCCCCCATCAAGGCCCTGGTCAGCGAAAAGTTCTTCGATCTGGTACAGGTACTCGGCCGCGATAACGTTGGCATGATCACCGGCGATACGCACATCAACACTAAGGCGCCCGTCATCTGCTGCACGGCCGAAATCCTTGCCAACGATGCACTGCGCGAGGGCGAGGGCGCCGACGTGGGCTGCGTGGCCATGGACGAGTTCCACTACTTTGCCGACCCCGACCGCGGCTGGGCATGGCAGGTGCCGCTGCTCACCCTGCCCCACACGCAGTTTATGCTCATGAGCGCCACGCTCGGCGATGTCACCGCGATCGCCGCCTCGCTCGAGGAACACACCGGCGCTGCTTGCGACTTGGTTGTCGACGCCCCGCGTCCTGTTCCGCTGAACTACGACTATGTGACGACCTCCCTCGAGGGCACCGTCGAGCTCGCTATGCGCCGCGGCGAGGCCCCGCTCTATATCGTGCACTTTAGCCAGGATGCCGCCCTTGCGACGGCACAGTCGCTCGCCAATTTTGGCATCGCCAGCAAGGAGCAGCGCGAGGCCATCAAAGAGGCGGCCAAGGGCACGAGCTTCTCGACGGCCTTTGGTAAGATTCTCAAACGCCTGCTTGGATGCGGCGTCGGCGTGCACCATGCTGGCATGTTGCCGCGCTATCGCCTGCTGGTCGAGCGCTTGGCGCAGCAGGGCCTGCTGCCCGTCATCTGCGGTACCGATACGCTCGGCGTCGGCATCAACGTGCCCATCCACACCGTGGTGCTCACCGCGCTCACCAAGTTCGACGGCTACAAGATGCGTCGCCTGCGCGCCCGTGAGTTCCATCAGATCGCTGGTCGCGCCGGCCGTTCGGGCTTCGATACCGAGGGCATGGTGATTGCCGAGGCACCCGAGCACGAGATCGAGAACCACAAGGCCCTGCTGAAGGCCGGGGACGACCCGAAAAAGCAGCGCTGCGTGAAGAAGAAGCAGCCGCCCGAGGGCTTCGTCACCTGGAACAAGCAGACCTTCGAGCGCCTCATCGCGGCGGTGCCCGAGACGTTGAAGCCGCGCATGAAGATCACCCATTCCATGGTGCTGTCCGAGGTCGTGCAGGGTGGCGACGCGTACGGCCGCGTGCGCAAGCTCATCGACGACTCGGCTCAGACCGACGAGGAGAAGCGGGCGCTCGTCGTGCGCACGGACGAGATATTCGACACGCTGACCAGCGCCGACGTCATCGAGCAGGTGGAGGGCGAAGGGGGCGTC
Organism: uncultured Collinsella sp.; assembly: GCA_900551195.1. Taxonomy (GTDB): domain Bacteria; phylum Actinomycetota; class Coriobacteriia; order Coriobacteriales; family Coriobacteriaceae; genus Collinsella. Next base: position 820 of record URVD01000026.1, on the reverse strand, counting down.
GTCGAGTACGCATGCACGGTGGACCTGCCGGAGGACTTCGCGCTCGACCAGCCGCTGTCGCCGTTTCTGCTGGCGGCGCTGGAGCTTTTGGACCCGGAGAGCGACTCGTTCGCCCTCGACGTCATCTCCATGGCCGAGGCAACGCTGGAGAACCCGCGGCAGGTGCTGCGCGCGCAGGAGCGCGCCGCGCGCGACAAGGCCATGCAGGATATGAAGGCCGACGGCGTCGAGTACGAGGAGCGCCTGGAGCGTCTCGCCGAGATCACGTACCCGCGCCCGTTGGAGGAGCTGCTGGACGCGGCGTTCGAGCGCTACTGCCAGGAGGTGCCGTGGGCGCGCGACTTCCAGCTGGAGCCGAAGTCGGTGCTGCGCGACATGCTGGAGAGTGCGTCGGACTTCAAGGGCTACGTGCAGCGCTACGGCATCGCGCGCTCGGAGGGGACGCTTCTGCGCTACTTGTCCGACGCCTACCGCGTGCTCGATCGCACGGTGCCGGCGGACAAGCGCGACGAGCGGTTGGCGGACGTCACCGCGTGGCTCGGCTTCGTGGTGCGCTCGGTGGACTCGAGCCTCGTGGACGAGTGGGAGAGCGCGGGCGCGGCCGTGGACGTCGCGCCGCCGACGGCGGGCGACGTCGTGGTGCACGACCGTCGCGGCCTGACCGTGCTCGTGCGCAACGCGCTGTTCCAGCGCGTGCGGCTGGCCTCGCAGGGACGTGCGGCCGAGCTGGGCAGGCTCGATGCGGAATGGGGCTGCGGCGAGCCGCGCTGGCAGCGTGCCCTCGACGCGTACTTCGAGGCGCACGGGCAGATCGCCATCG
>URVD01000025.1 GCA_900551195.1 uncultured Collinsella sp. | reverse complement strand
GCAACGGTGCCACCACCGCCCCCCCCCCGCGCATATGATTTCGAGCGAATTCGACACGCCCTCGGTGGCGCACCTTACCTGCGTTGGCCGCACGCATGCCGACATCGCCGCCAAGATCGACGAATACCGCTCCGCCGGCGTAGAAAATGTGCTGGCCCTGCGCGGTGATCTTCCTGCTGGCGCGACCGAGGACGACAAGCCCGCCTCGGACTACGCCTACGCCCGCGACCTCATCCCCGAGCTCGTCGACGCCGGCTTTTGCGTGGGCGCCGCGGCCTACCCCGAGGGCCACATTGCCTGTGAGGACCTCAACGCTTCGGTCGAATACCTCAAGCAAAAACAGGACGCCGGCGCGAGCTTCTTTGTGACGCAGCTCTTCTTTGACAACGAGTGCTTCTACCGCTTCCGCGAGCTTGCCGACAAGGCGGGCATCACGGTGCCCATCACCGCGGGCATCATGCCGTTTATGGGCAAGTCCCAGATCAGCCGCATGGTCTTTATGTGCGGCGCGTCGCTGCCCTCCCCCGTCATCAAGATTCTCGCCAAGTACGAGAACGACCCCGAGAGCCTGCAGGCAGCCGGTGTAGATTATGCCGCCCGTCAGCTTTGCGACCTTAAGGAGCACGGTGCCGCCGGTCTGCACCTGTACACTATGAATCGTCCTGCGATCGCCGCGACCATTATGGAGCGCCTGGGGTAATGGAAAAACCGCACATCGATACAACCGCTGTCGAAGTGCCGGCCGACCTTGCGTCGCCGGCGCTTTACCGTGTCGATGCTGCGCACCATCCCCGTGTCGACCGTGCCGAGATGCTGCGGTATCTGGGCTACGGCGGCCAGCAGATTGAGCCCGAGCTGTCACGACGTATTGAGCTTGTGGTCGAGCGCCTTGAGCTGGACATTGAGCCCCGCGGCGTGCGGCGCGTGTTTACCGTCGATGCCACGGGCGTGGACGAGCAGGGAGAGCCTTGCATCCGTCTGGTTGGCACCAACGTTGAGCTGCGCGGTCGCGACATCTATCGACATCTCAAGGACGCCCGCATGGCCGCGCTCATGGCATGCACCCTCGGCATGGACGCCGAGCGTCGTCTGCGCACCACGGGAGCTCAGCAGCCCCTAGAGGGAGCCGTGCTCGACGCCGCATGCTCTGCCTATGTAGAAGCCGCCGTTGAGCAAATGGACCAGCAGGTCAAGACGGACGCCGCCGTTCATGGGCTCGCCGGCAACTGGCGCTTTAGTCCCGGCTATGGCGACTGCCCGCTCTCGGCCCAGCGCTCGATCGTGAATGCGCTCAACGCCACGCGGCTCATCGGGCTTACCGTCACGCCCACCAGCCTGCTCATGCCCACCAAGAGCGTGACCGCGGTGATTGGTCTGTTTGACGGCGAAGTCCACGACGCCCAGAGCCGCCCCACCTGCAATATCTGCCGCATGCGCGAGCACTGCCGCTTCCGTGCCGCCCACACCACCTGCTATTCCAGCCATTAGGAGCCCTCGATGTTTACTCCGCTTATCACTCATGATCTGGACGGTGCTGCGCTGGCGGCACCTGTCAATGCCGCGCGCTGCAACGGCGCCGCGTACAAGACGCGCACGATCGACGATCTGCGCATTAAGGACGATCGCCTGCGTGCGGCCATCGAGGGCACGGGGCACTTGCTGTTCGACGGCGGCATGGGCACCATGTTGCAGGCCGCTGGTATGAAGGCAGGCGCCCTGCCCGAGCTGCTCAACTTTGAGGAGCCCCAGGTCATTACCGACATTCAGCGACAGTACGTCGAGGCCGGCTGCGACGTGATCACCGCCAACACCTTTGGCGCCAACGCCCACAAGCTCGACGGTACCGCCACCGTGGCAGATGTCTTTGCCGCCGCTGTCGCCTGCGCCCGCGCGGCCGGCGCCCACTACGTCGCCGGCGATATCGGCCCCATCGGCGCGCTGCTTCGCCCCTTGGGTACCCTCAGCTTCGACGAGGCCTATGACCTCTTTGCCGAGGAAGTGCGCGCCGGCGTCGCCGCGGGCGTGGACCTCTTTATTATCGAGACTATGACCGACCTGGCCGAGATCAAGGCGGCCGTCCTCGCCTGCCGCGAGAACTCCGACCTGCCCGTCTTTGCCACCATGACCTTTGAGGAAGACGGTCGCACCTTCCTGGGCACGAGTCCCGAGGTTGCCGCCATCACGCTCGATGCCATCGGCGCCGACGTTTTGGGCATCAACTGCAGCCAGGGACCGGCCGAGCTCCGAGGACTCGCCGCTCGCATGCTCACCGTTACGGACAAGCCCGTTATGGTGCAGGCCAACGCAGGACTGCCCCACGTGGACGACGACGGCAACACCGTCTTTGATATCCAGGCGCCCGAGTACGCCGTGGCCGTCGCCGGTATGATTGAGGACGGCGTAAGCGTCGTGGGCGGCTGCTGCGGCACCACGCCGGCGCACATGGCGGCCCTACGCACGCTTATTGACAACCACACGCCCAGCCCACGCCATCGCAAGCCCAGTATGTCGGTCACGAGCGCCCAGACGGTCGTGGACCTTCCCTGCGACGGCCATAAGATTGCCGTCATCGGCGAGCGCATCAACCCCACCGGCAAAAAGCGCCTGCAGCAGGCCCTGCGCGACGGCGACCTGGACTACGTCGTGAGCCAGGGCATCAGCCAGCAGGAACAGGGCGCCGACATCCTGGACGTCAACGTGGGCCTGCCCGAGATCGACGAGGTCAAGATCATCCAACAGGCGACCGAACAGCTCCAGGGCTCCACGCTGTTGCCGTTGCAGATTGACTCCACCGACCCCGCAGCCGTCGAGGCCGCCGTGCGCCGCTACGCTGGCAAGCCCATCATCAACTCGGTCAATGGCAAGCAAAAGATCATGGATGAGATCTTTCCGCTGGTCGCCCACTACGGCACCAACGTTGTCGGCCTTACGCTCGACGAAGGCGGCATCCCCGATACCGCCGAGGCCCGCTTTGCCATCGCCGAACGCATCGTGGCCGAGGCCGCCCGCTACGGCATCGGCCCGGACCGTATCCTCATCGACTGCCTGGTCATGACCGCCTCGACCAATCAACGCCAGGCCGAGCAGATCCTACGCGCCATGTCCCTGTGCAAGGAGCGTCTGGGCGTCAAATGCGCGCTCGGCGTATCGAACATCAGCTTTGGCCTGCCTGCCCGCCCGCTGCTGGGCTCAGTCTTTTTGGCTGCCGCTTTTGGCGCGGGCCTGGACGCCCCCATCATGAACCCGGGCTCCAAGCGCTTTATGGATACCGTCTACAGCTATCGCGTCCTGAGCGTTGAGGACGAGGGCTCGACCGGATACATCGAGCGCTACGCCGGCTGGACCGATCCGTACAAGATTGCCGCAAACCCGGCAGCAGCTCAGGCCGCATCGACCGACACCGTGCCCGCTGCTGGCACCGCCGGCACCGACGGCAACGACGACCCGATTCGTCGCATGGTCGTCTCGGGCCGCAAAGGCGAGATCGCTGCCGAGACCGAGCGTCTGCTGACAGACCACGACGCCATGGACCTCATCAACAATCACTTTATCCCCGCCCTCGACGAGGTTGGCGTCCTCTTTGACCAGGGTAAGTTCTTCTTGCCGCAGCTCATGGCCTCGGCCGAGGCCGCGCGCGTGGGCTTCGACACCATCAAGCGCCTGATGCCCGCCGGCGAGATTGCCGACAAGGGCAAGATCTGCGTGGCCACCGTCAAGGGCGACATCCACGACATCGGTAAGAACATCGTCAAGATGCTGCTCGATAACTACGGCTACACCGTCTTTGACCTAGGCCGCGATGTCGACCCGCAAGAGGTGCTCAAGACCGTGCAGGAGCGTGACATCAAGCTCGTCGGCCTCTCGGCGCTTATGACCACCACCGTCGTCGCCATGGAGGAGACCATCAAGTTGCTCCATGCCGAGGTGCCGGGCGTCAAGATCATCGTAGGCGGCGCCGTGCTCACCCCCGAATACGCCAAGCAGATCGGCGCGGACTACTACGCCAAGGATGCCGCCGAAAGCGCGCGCATCGCCGAAGAGGTCTTTGGGCAGTAACACAACGGAAACAACCGTGCACCAAAACGTGCCGCATGCGTCACTTGGCACGTGCGGCACGTTAGAATAGATAAGACTATGCTCGTTTTGGCAGATAGGAGCGCAAGGATGGCGATCACGCCCGCAGAAATCGCGGAAACCCGCGGCATGGTTGAGGAGCAGAACCTCGACATCAGGACCATCACCATGGGTGTTTCGCTCATGGGTTGCGGTGACGAGAACCTCGACCGCATGTGCACGAAGATCTACGACCACGTGACGCACACGGCTGAGCATCTGGTCGAGACCGCCGAGAACCTCGAGCGCGAGTACGGTATCCCCATCGTCAACAAGCGCGTCTCCGTTACCCCGGTGGCGCAGATCGCCGCTTGCTGCAAGGATGAGGACCTCACCCCTATCGCGCACGCCCTCGACCGCGCGGCCGAGACGCTCGGCATCGACTACCTGGGCGGCTTCTCCGCACTCGTCCAGAAGGGCATCGGCGACGCCGATCGCCGCGTTATCCAGTCCATCCCCCAGGCGCTCGCTACCACCAGCCGCGTCTGCTCCAGCGTCAATGTTGCTAGATGCCGTGCTCATGGCCGCCCAGACTATCATCGATGCCGCTAGACTCACGGCCGACCAGGATTCCGTCGGCGCTTCCAAGTTTGTCTGCTTTGCCAACATGGTCGAGGACTCCCCGTTTATGGCGGGCGCCGTCCACGGCGGTGGCGAGGCCGACGCCGTCATCAACGTAGGCGTCTCGGGCCCCGGTGTTATGGCCGCAGCCCTGGAGACGCTGCCCGATTCCGCCTCGATGATGGAAGTCGCCGAAAAGATTAAGCAGACCGCCTTTAAGATCACCCGCGCCGGCGAGCTCATGAGCCGCGAGGCCGCCCATCGCCTGGGAGTCGAGAAGGGCATTGTCGACCTGTCGCTGGCCCCCACGCCCGCCATCGGCGACTCCGTCGCGCGCATCCTCGAGATCATCGGCGTGGGCACCTGCGGTGGCCCCGGCACGACCTGCGCGCTCGCCATGCTCAACGATGCCGTCAAGAAGGGCGGCGTCATGGCCAGCTCCAGCGTGGGCGGTCTCTCCGGCGCTTTCATCCCCGTGTCCGAGGACGCCGGCATGATCGCCGCCGTCGAAGCCGGTGCGCTTTCGCTCGAGAAGCTCGAGGCCATGACCTGCGTGTGCTCCGTCGGCCTGGACATGATCGCCATCCCCGGCGACACCCCGGTCGAGACCATCGCCGGCATCATCGCCGACGAGATGGCCATCGGCGTCATCAACAACAAGACCACGGCCGTCCGCGTGATCCCTGCCATCGGCAAGGGCGTGGGCGACTGCGTCGAGTACGGCGGCCTGTTCGGCCGTGCACCCATCATGCCGGTGAACCCCAACGCCGGCACCGTGCTCGCCCACCGTGGTGGACGCTTCCCGGCACCGCTGAACTCGCTGAAGAACTAGCTGAGGGGTTCGGGCGAGGAGCCCCGGGGAGGGCAAATATATAAGGTCGCCTGCTCGGACAGTCCTGACTCGCACGGAGAGCACATTAAGTGCTCTCCGGCTCGTGCGGAACTCGCGATCGACCTTATATATTTGCCCTCCCCGGGGCTCCCGCACAACGGGACCTCGGTTGGGTTCTATCCCGGTTGCAGTTGCTTCGCTCCTGCACCACATGGTTGATACGGCGGTTTGGCGTTGGATCGGTTCTTTCTGATATATGCTGGTTGCGGCTCTTCTTTTGGGAGGAGTCGCTTTTTTGTTGCTAGGAGGTTGGCCCGTGGTTGATGGGGATGCTCGCTCTGAGCTGCTTTCCACAGATTGGAACCAGGAATGGATGCGCCTGCAGGCTGGTCGGCGGCGGGCTGATGACTCTTTTGAGTGGGATAAGCGGGCTCGGCATTTTCGGCCGCTTGAGACTGCTCCGTATGCCCGGGACTTTATGAAGCTGTTGGCGTTAAAGCCTGGTGAATCGGTGCTTGATATGGGGTGTGGGGCTGGGTCGATTGCCATTCCGCTTGCTCAGGCTGGGCATCCTGTGATTGCTGCTGACTTTTCCCCTGCCATGTTGGGCACGCTTGATGCTGGCATTGAGTACTATGGGCTCGAGGATCGCATTACGCCGCTTGAGCTTGCTTGGGATGATGATTGGGATTTGGTTGGACCGGTCGCGAAAGCGGTGGATGTTGCCTTTGCCAGTCGGTCGGTTACGACGACCAATCTAAAAGATGCGCTTGCCAAGCTTGATCGAACGGCTCGTCGGCGTTGTGCTGTCACGATGGTCGCCAACTCCAGCCCGCGCTATGATCTGCACTTGATGAACGCTATCGGCGCCTCGGTTACCTGCAGTAATGGCTTTGTGTATGCTTTTAATATCCTCATTCAGATGGGTGCCCTGCCGCAGGTTACGTACTTTGAATCGCCTCGTCGCGATACCTTCGATAGCCTTGAGGCGGGCGTGGCGGACTTCTCCCGCATGCTCGAGCACGGTAACGAGGATAAGATCGACCGTCTGCGCGTCTACGTCGCTCAGCATATGATTGAAAATCCCCATGCCGGCGAGCCAGGGTCCAAGGGCGTGCCGCAGGGGCGCTATATGCTCGACCATATCCGTAAGGTTCGCTGGGCGTTTATTGCATGGGAACCGGTCTCTGAATCCCGCTCGTAGCCCGTTCACAGCCCGAGCTGCCCATCACCTCGGCATCCGCATTCTTTGCGAACTGGGCAAACGCGCTCCACACCGCGCCGTTCCTGCGCTATCGTGGGACAGCTCACGTAGATTAAGGCCCCGTCGCGGGGCACCCCATACATAGAAAGCGAGAACCCATGGCACTGACAGGAGCCCAGGTCAAGCAGCTTCGCAGCATGGCCCATCACCTCAACCCCGCCATCATCATCGGTAAGTCCGATGTCAACGAGGGCACCGTCGAGCAGACGGTCGCCTACCTGGAGAAGCATGAGCTCGTTAAGTGCTCCGTGCTCGATGGCTCCAGTCTTTCCGCCCGCGAGGCCGCCGAAGAGCTCTCCGAGCGTTGCCACGCCGAGGTCGTCCAGGTCATCGGCCGCAAGTTCTCGCTGTATCGCGAGTCCTCGCGCAAGGACATCGAGAAGATCAAGCTCGTCTAAGAGCCAATGATTCTGCGAGCCAACACATAGCAAGCTTTCGGGTGCCCAAGTACTTCGGGCGCCCGTTTTTTATCGCTCGACCAGCACGCGATTGAGCCGCCCCTCCACCAAGCGCTCGTATAGACGCCGCGTCTCGGGCTCGGGCACGCCATTGACCTGCTCCCTCAGATGGTGCATATGCCCGCTGTACAGCTCGACGATATCGCGCCGCCGCCCCGCCGCACTGTAGACGCGCATGGCGCAGCGCACCATATCCTCACGCGCCGTTTCCTGTCGAAGCCCCGACTCCGCCAGCCAAATCGCCGACTGCAGATCGTTTTCTTCTAGAGCGGCATTTGCTCCCTTAATCATGCAATCGATGTACTTTGACTGCATAATGCGTCGCATACGCAAAAAGTAGGTGGGGTTACAGCCATTGGGAACATACAGCGGTCCGGCATAAAGCTGCTCAATCTTAAGGCACAGCTCAACTAAATGGGGCCCGCGTGCGCCCGTGCGATTTCCCAAAACCTCGCGGCTTATCTGGTCAAACAGCCGTACATCGGTCTTGACGTAGTCGCCGTTGAGTCCGATGCATTCATTTTGGATGAGCACACACGACTTGCCATCCGGCGTCGGTCCCAAAGCCGACCGCAAGCGCGATATCGTCGAGTACAGGTTGTTGCGGGCGCTATTGAACTCGGCATGGGGCCACAGCTCCATGGCCAGCGTCTCACGATCGACGAGCGCATCCATGCCCAGTGCAAGCCGCTCGGCAAGTGTCGCCGCCTTCTTGCGGCGCCACATTTTGTCCGTGATGGGAAACCCGTCGCGCTCGGCGCGAAACGCACCAAACATGCGAATCTCGATATGGTCGATGGTATCAACGGCTTCAACCTCGCCGGCCTGGAACAGGCGCTCGCCCTCCCCTTCCAAATCGTCGCGCAGCGAGTACCGCGACAGCTCGCGCACGGGAAGCTTCTTGCGAATCCTGGTCGCCGGCTCGCCCAGACAATGCATGGCAAGGCGCGCAAAGAGCCGATACGATGGCTCTAGAATCCCCGCACGATTCATGGACATCCAGGCCGCAAGATCGCTATCTCGCCCCGCACAGGCCAAATGCAGCGCCACCATCCAGGCCTCCGCTCCACCAACCTGCGTCTGGCTTATATCGAGCAACTCCGCTTCCTCACGTACCGAAACCATCGAGGTGTTACGCAGATACGCCGCGCGCTCCAGCAGCAATGCGTTATCGCGCATGTACGCAATCGACTCTTCGGCAAGTTTGAGCACTTGGACCGCACGGAACTTTGCATTAACCGGCCGTCCCTCTGCCAGCGACTGCCAGCCTTCTAGCAACAGGCCAAACAGCTGAATCTGGTTATCGCGCATGCGCACGGCAAAACGATCGAGCTCGTTGAACGCCGCGTCGTCGGTTACCGGCAGGCCGGAAAGGAGCCGCCGTGCCGCCAGCACCATGCGCACCCAGATAGCCATCGCCTTAAGCCCACGTACGTCGAGCGCCTCCCGCACCACCGTCATCTCGTCGTCGCGCTCGTCGGTTCCCGCAAACGACCCGTCAAAGAGCTCCACCAGCATGCTATCGGCCCGTATAACAATCCCCGCGATGTCGAGCTCACAGTCGTAGGCCTTGCTCGTTTTGAGCTGCTGTAGAACGCCGCCGTCATCTCCCCGTTCGGTCAGGCATCGCTTGACCTCGATATGCGCGGACAACATATCGAGTGCGGTATGGGATGTCTCGATTTCTGGCACGGTCAGGTTCGTAGGAAGCCCAAGCCCGTTGTCCCCATAGCAAACAGCCGTCAGTGTCTGGGCCACCCTCCATGAAACAGGGTCTATTTCGCAGGCCGCCCGTTCGCCCCCGCGCTCGATGACCGATGCCATATAGCGAGCGAGCTTTGTATTGGACACGCTGACCGCTGCCAGATATACGCCAAGCGCCTCGGCAGGCGTTGGCTCTGGAGCCGGATCCTCGGCATCGATCGTGCCCAGCGCTGCTCGGCAGATATCGGCCCCGTGCCCCGTCAGAGCCAGATCGACCCCATACTGCCCAGCAAGTTCAAGGACCGCTCACGGTCCAAAAAGGCGTCCGCCAGGCCCATCGCCGCATCGCATCGGCCCGCCTTAAGCAAAATCCGGGCCGCCCTCGGAACAAGTTCGGGGCGAACCTCGGCCACCAACTTACGCAAGCGCAAGCGTCCGTTATCCTCCGTGCCCAGACACGTAAAACTCCGCTCGGCGGGGTCCAAGCCAAAGATCGGGTAGTCGCGTACGAAGTAGGACTGGTCGACCATCGATAGCCTCACCCCGCAAGCCTCGAGTTCTGCGATATTGCCCTCGCCCATCAAAATCATGAGACATGCCACGCAAAACAGTGCATTATTGTCGAGCGAAGCCAGGTCGACAAGTGCCGCGCCATATACGTTGACAATCTCGTTTTCGAGCAGACCGGCTACGTCGCCTTGGCCATACAGACCCGTCTGCAATGCCGAAACGAGCTCGGGCACGCCCTGCGTGAGCTGATAAAAGTCGAGCGATGTGCTGATCGAAAACGCCGATGCCCACGCCGAATACTCATAGGCATGCACCTTGAGCATCTGCGCATTGATCTTAACCGAATCGCCCAGCCCATGAATCAGTTGACGATTTGAAGGACGGCAGGAGATAAAGACCCCCACCCCCATAGCGCGCAGGCCGCGAATCCTGTCGATGAGGTCTTCGGTATCGTGCTGATCGAGGTTTGGCACATTATCAATCGCGATAAGGGAGTGCGGTTTGTCTTTGAGTTCTTCGGTAACCACCTCGAGCTGCATAAACACCTCGCGCCCAGTGGCGCGATCGGCCTCGATAATCCGCACGGGGCCTCGCGTCGGGTCGCATTTAACCTCATGGGTGTACTGCAGCAGCACCGAGGTCTTCCCAAACCCGTCGGGCGCATAAAGAACCACGATGCCGGCCTTTCGGCCCTTGGCGAGAAGCTCATTCATCAAGCGTTCGCGTCGCACCATATAGCCACCGCCCAGCGGCATCAGCTCGAGGTCGTCCATACTGCCCAAATCGTTTACCATGCCCGCTCCTCAACTCGACCGTATGGACACTGTAACCGCAAGACCATACAAGCCGCGCTATGAATAGAGCGACCTTGTGTTCTAGGTTGTCTTTTGGTACGCAAGCGGCAAGTTTTTGTACAGCGAGGGCCGATTGTTATTAATCCCCCGACTAATCGGTCTTTAAGCAGGTAAATGAGCTTGTCAGCTTGTCCCATCTAAGCGGCAGTGTAACGCAAATGAACAAGGTTCAGCTATGTCATTCAACTCGCCTAGCACCCGCTACCGTCTACGACCTTTTAGTGGCATTTTTGCATAGAATCTGGTATGGAATGAATCAAGCTGTTGGGCATCCGGCATTCGTCAAGCTTGCGGCAAGATTTTGGTCAAGTGGACAGAAAGGGATAGCAAAAAGGCCCCCGCAAAGCGGAGGCCTTAGGCAAGGCTATGTCGAGGTGCAGGATTCGCGCTACTCGCAGAGCGAAAGGGCGGCCTCGTCGGCAACGATAACGCAGTTGGTGTGCAGCTGCAGGATCGAAGCCGGGCACTCGGGCGTAACCGGACCATAGCACATATCGTGCACGGCCTGAGCCTTGGCCTCGCCGTTGGCGACGACCAGGATCATGCGGGCATACATGATGGTCTGGGTACCCATGGTGTAGGCCTGACGGGGAACATCGTCGATGCTGTCGAACAGGCGGCTGTTGGCCTGAATGGTGCTCTCGGTGAGGTCGACGCAGTGCGTGCCCTTGGAGAAGTGGTCATCGGGCTCGTTGAAACCAATGTGGCCGTTGTTGCCAATGCCGAGCAACTGCAGATCCGGGTAACCGGCGGCGGCGACGATCTTGTCGTACTCAGAGCAGGCAGCGGCGGCGTCGGGGTTGGAACCGTCGGGCACATGCGTGTTGTTCAGGTCGATGTTGATGTGATCGAAGAAGTTCTCACGCATGAAGTAGTGATAGCTCTGGGGATCGTCGTGCGAAAGGCCGCGATACTCGTCCAGGTTGTATGTGCTGACCTCGGCAAAGTCGACGTCGCCCTTCTCGTACCAAGCAGCGAGCTGCTTGTAGGCACCGATCGGGGTGGAGCCGGTGGCAAGGCCCAGCACACAGTCGGGCTTGAGGATAACCTGCGCCGAGATGATATTGGCGGCCTTGCGGCTCATATCCTCGTAGTCTTTAGCTTTAATGATCTTCATTACGCGTCCTTTCTCGTACAAGAGAGGCAAGGCTCCCCTTACAAGCACTTGCCCGCGGCCCGCGTCGGCCGCAACCAACGTGTGCGGCCACCAGGGCGAGGTCGCGTAATGTATGTGTCTCGTGTCTAGCCGCGTCGAGGCCCCTGCCCGTCCACGGTGACCCGAAGCCTTTTAGCTTCGGACAAATCCCATCTTGCCACGGAGGGCGTCCTCTTTCAAGGGCGCCCTCCGTAAACGTGTTTGAATTGTAGGCTAATGGCCACGTGCACTTGCTAGCGCTCGCGAGCAACGATGAGCTGGTCCATCTCTTCGACATGCACGCCAACGGAGCCCTTGATGCACGAGAACTCAACAGAGTTGCACACCAAGATGGGAACCGTCACATCGTAGCCCTCGGCAGCAATTGCCTCGCGATCGAACTCAATGAGCACATCGCCCTTATGGACGATGTCGCCCACTTGCGCATGTACGGTAAAGTGCTTGCCCTCAAGCTGAACAGTGTCCAAACCAACATGGATGAGCACGTCCAAGCCATCGACCGTGTTAAGCGCAACAGCGTGTCCCGTGGGAAAAATGGCCTCGACCTTGGCATCAGCCGGTGCAATCACACGCGTGCCGGTAGGCTGAATCGCCACCCCCTGGCCCAAAAGCCCGGTGGCAAATGTCTGGTCATTGACCTCGGAAAGCGGAATGACGTCGCCCGAGATGGGAGCATCCAGCGTAAGGACTCGACCACGCATACCAAAAGACCTTAGGACTTTAGTGAACATGCTCCCCCTCGGACATACCAATCGACCAAAATAGCTTTAACAGTTTACCACTTGGCACTCGTTTTTGACCATTAGGGAAGTTCGCGCTTGACAACCTCGACGATGTCGTCGACAACGCGCTGGGTCAGCTCGTGCGTCTCGGCCTCGGCCATAACGCGGACCAGCGGCTCGGTACCGCTCGGACGCACCAGAATGCGGCCGCGGCCGTCAAGCTCCTTCTCGGCAGCAGCGACGGCATCCCAGATGGGCTGGCAATCGTCCAGACCAGCCTTGTTGTCGGAATGCACGTTGACGAGTACCTGCGGGTACTTCTTCATGATGCCGGCAAGATCGGTGAGGGTACGACCGGTGCGCTTGAGCACGGCCAGAAGCTGCAGAGCCGTCACCAGGCCGTCACCGGTGGTGTTGTGCTCCAGGAAGATGATGTGGCCGGACTGCTCGCCGCCGATGACGGCGCCATCCGCGAGCATACGCTCCAGAACGTAGCGATCGCCCACGGCGGTCTGAACCATCTCGAAGCCCTGCTCCTTCATAGCGATGGAGAAGCCAAGGTTGCACATGACGGTCGAGACGATCTCGGAGTTGGCGAGCTTGCCGCGGGCGGCGAGGTCAGAACCGCAGATAGCCAGGATGTAGTCACCGTCGATCTCATTGCCCTCGCCGTCGACGAACAGCACGCGGTCGGCGTCGCCGTCGTGGGCCAGGCCGATATCGGCGTGGGTGCGCAGCACGAGCTCGCGCAGGGGCTCAAGGTGAGTGGAGCCGCACTCAACGTTAATGTCGGTGCCGCAGTAATCGGTGTTGATGGCATGGACCGTGGCGCCCAGGCGCTGCAGCGCAGCGGGCGTGGTCTGGCAGGAAGCACCGTGGCCGCAGTCGACGGCAACAACCAGGCCATCGAGCTTAAGGCCGTCGAGCGTGCTGATGGCATGATCGACATAGGCCTTGCGGGCGTCTTTCATCTTGATGATGTGACCCACACCGGCGCCGGTCGGCAGCGTGTCGGCAGCCATGGCCTCCTCGGACATGACCCAGGCGCTGATCTCTTCCTCGACAGCATCGGGAAGCTTCATGCCCTTGCGGCTAAAGAACTTGATGCCGTTGAACTCCGGCGGATTATGCGAAGCGGAGATGACGATGCCGCCGTCGAGCTCGTTTTGGACGGTGAGCAGCGCCACGGCCGGCGTAGGGATAACGCCGCAGCAATGCGGACGGCCGCCCTCTGCCATAATGCCAGCGGTCAGAGCACTCTCGAGCATGGTACCCGAAAGACGCGTGTCGCGGCCGATGCAGATGTCCGGGCCAAGGAACTTGGTCGCCGCGCGGCCCAGGCGAAACGCGAGGTCGCACGAGAGGTCGGCATTGGCGACGCCACGGACGCCGTCGGTACCGAAGATGTTCTGGGGCATAGGATCGCTCCTTCCCTAGCAGGCGATATGCAACCGCCTACCCTAGTCGAAAAAGAAAAGCGGGACCCGCCGAGGAATCGGCAGGCCCCGCTTGTACATTGTATCTCGTAAGGAGATAAAACCTTAGCGCTTGGAGAACTGGGGAGCGCGGCGGGCCTT
>URVD01000024.1 GCA_900551195.1 uncultured Collinsella sp. | reverse complement strand
AAAAGGGCGCACGACCATCGCAACGGTCGTGCGCCTTTTTTCTAGCGTATCTGGACGCCGGCTTTCTTTTTATCGGCCTTGACGCGGTAGAGCTCCGCATCGGCAGCGCGAAGCAAGTCTTGCCAGGTATCGACACTATCACCGACCCGTGCATAGCCGATGGACATCCGCAACAGATACGGCACCTCGGCATGCGCGAGCTCGTCGTTGATTGTCGCGCACAGATGCATGATATCCTGTTCCGCCACTGCCTTTTGGAGCACCACGAACTCATCGCCACCATAACGTGCGATAAAGCCGCCAGACGCCGAGCAGACTTCTTTGAGAGCAGCGGATATGACCTGAAGAGCATGGTCGCCCTCCACATGTCCATAACGATCGTTAATCTGCTTAAAGCCGTCAGCGTCCATCATAAGCAGATACACATCTTCGGCCTGATCCACATTTGAGAAGAGCGACAGCATATAGGTCTCAAAACGGTTGCGATTGTTGAGGCCAGTCAACGGGTCGGTCGAGATGAGCTGCTCCTGGTAGACGATGTAGAGCAGCAACATGCTAATCATTATGCCGACACAAAGGCCAGGCACCGAGTATACGATCTGAAAGGTACCGCCCACCAGGGCCGGAATGGCGAAAAATGCTAAGGTTCGATAGATAGCCTTCGTCTGCAGGCTCTCGACCCTGCGAGATTGCACAAACGCATGCAGGGACGTATGTATAACGTAACAGTAGCTGACAATGGGCTGGATCATATAGGCAAAGCCGCGACGATACACGCCCTGCGAATCGATATAGAACAAGGCGTGCGTCCAGTAACTGGTAAAAGCCAGCACGACCACCAGAGCCGTAGGCAACGTTACAAGCACCACCCTATAGCGCGAGGTCACAAGGCGAGAGCCCTGCATCGTCTCGGAATAGATAAACCAAATGAGACACGCGATGGCAAAGAGCGAAAACGAAACCGCGTTGGAAATCCAGTTGGCAGCAATACCCAACGTGCCGTCCGCACCATCCGAAAGCGTCCAGATCATATCGAATAATATGTACGCGGCAGAGGTGTAGCCAAGCATGCTAAACAATAGCTGCAGGGTGCTCGAGAACAAGGAGCGACGACTTCGCGCGGCAAGCCCGATAAGAACAATCATGCATAGCACGAATATCTCAATCTTGAGTGCCTTAACCACTAGACGCCATCCCTTCAATATCCGAATGGTCAGAATCGCCCAATTCGAATCAGGGCAATAAACACCCCTTTACTCCACAGGGGTAAAGGGGATAATAGCAGAGCGCCCGAACATCACTGCAAAACAGTTTCTGTTCGGGCGCCCATACGGCGCGAATTGCACACGCCGGCATCATTGATGGGTATCGATTGCTACTCGCCATCGATGTCAGTCGCGACGGCCTCCTCTATGGCCTCGACACCGACAGGCGACAGATCCTCCTTGCCTTGGCAGAACTTCTTGTCGACCCAGCCAGTCAGAATCGGAGCCATGATCGCCGTGATGATAACGGCGGTGGCGATCTGAGCGTACGCGATGGGCGCAAGCTCGGCGTAGCGCGGTGCGACCTCGGCGAGGGCAACCGGTGTGGTCATAGCCGTGCCGGCAATGGTGGAGCAAGCCACAGCGGCCTTGCCATTGCCGCCGCACAGACGCTCGAACGCAAAGGTGATGGGACCGACGACAAACAGCGTGACAAGGCCCAGCAAGATGCCGGAAATACCGCCGGTGATAAAGCTCGACAGGCTCATGGACGCACCGAGCTGAAATCCGATGACGGCAATCGCGGGATTGGCACCGGGAACCAGCAGGTTCTTGATAAACGGGAACAGGTTGCCCAGAACCATGCCAATAACGAGTGGCAAGATGGAGCCGATAATGGTGCCAATGGGAATGTTGGCGAGGCCGGAAACACCGAGGATGATCATCGTGACGGCGGGGCCGGCCGTAAAGAACAGGATACCGACGGCGCCCTGCTCGGACTCATCGCCGAACTCGCCCATGATGCCCGTATAGAGCGCCATGTTGCAAAACGTAATGCCGCCGATGATGGAAACCGAGCTCAGGCCTAAAAAGTTATCGTTAAAGAAGTACGCGACGCCCAGACCCAGCGCGGCTGCCACTACAAGCTTAGGAATCAGCACGACGATGCCGGTCTTGATGGCGCCCGGCGTGGACTTAAAGCTGATGCCGGCGCCCACAAACAGCAGGATCGCGGCGACGATGGTATTGGAGCCACCGCGGCAGGCAGCCGTAAAGAAGCCGCCGATCTCAAAAACCTGCGGGCAGAAGGTGTTGAGCAAAAGACCGACGATCATCGGATAGATCATGATGTCGCCCGGGATGCGCGGAACCTTGAATTTCTTTTGCTCGTTGGCGGTCGCTTCCTGTGCCATGAAACCCCCATTTCCGCTGACGCGGAACAAAAGCCCACGTCACGCTTTGCTACAGTAAAGTTTGACCATGGTACCAGAAGAAATAGACCAGCTCGGTGAAAAACTCGACAAGTTGGGATGGAACGAGATTCGGCGCCCGCGACGTCACCCCTATATAAGGCTCAAGACAATATAGAGTACGATGCCCGAGACGCAGCACCACAGCATCGATTTTGTCTTGACCGCCACGACCACGACGCCGACGGCCGCAATCCAGGGAACCAGGGCAGGCCAGAGTCCCGCGTCGAACGCGCCGGGACTCACCAAGTCGTTGGCGACCAGCGCGGCAAAGGCAGCGGGCGGGATATAGCTCAGGGCCTCGGTAATGCGGGGCGACAGGGTCCGCCCGCGCAAGGCGAACGCCGGCGCAATGCGAAAGAACGCGATAGCAGCCCACGACGACAGCCACAGAACCAAGAACTCGTTAACGGGCATCGCGGGCACCTCTTCCGTCAAATACAGCATCGCACGCCAACGCAATGGCAATGCCGGCCACGACGCTTGCCGGCACGGCAATATTCGCGAGGCCCAAGAACTTGCATACGGCGACGGACACCGCGCCCGAAACCGCCGCGACAACGTTGCCGCGCGACAGCCGCTGCGAAAAGAGCAGGCAGATAAAGAGCGAGGTGCAGACAAAGGCTGCAATGGCGGTGGGAACATCGACAACGGCGCCGACGATGGCGCCCATCGTACACGAAACGCCCCATGTTGCGATGAGGATCACGTTGAGCACAAAGGACTCGCGCGGGCCCCAATCCTCCCCTTCAACCAACTTGGCAAGCGAGATGCCATATGCCTCCTCGGTAAGTGTCGCGGCAACAGCCAGCGTCTGACGCTTCGAGGCACCCGTCAGATGCGGCGCGATCGATGCCGAGTAAAGCGCAAAACGCGAGGAGATGGCGGCAACGCTCGCGATAATCGAAGGTGCCGGTACGCCCGCCAGCCAAAGATTGCAGATCATAAACTGGCCGCTGCCCGTCACAAACGTGCTGCTCAGGGCAAAGACCATCCAGGGCTCCATTCCCGTCTGCCCCATGATCATTCCGCACGGCGCGCCTATTGCAACATAGGTAAGCATCACCGGCCAGACGGTTCTAACGATTTTGAACACCATACGCTTCTCATCCTGACAAGGTCTCCGAGCCGCATGTAGCGATACGGCAGAATCATCATCCGACAGCAACCGAGTTCACCTACAATTGCCACCGGATCGAAAGACACAACTTTTTAGGAAGTCATTATGACAGCTATCGATCGAGACCGGGCGCGCGCGGCCTTCAAAAGCTACACCGATGCCTACGACGCCACCAATCCACGCATCGCGCTCAAAATCGAGCATACGTACCACGTGGCCGAGGCATGCGATGCCGTAGCGCGCGAGCAGGGCTGGTCGTCAGAAGATATTGACCTGGCATGGCTTTGCGGCCTGCTACACGATATGGGCCGCTTTGAGCAGCTGCGACGCTGGGACACCTTTAAGGACGCCGAGAGCATGAGCCATGCGGCGCTGGGCATCGAGGTCCTCTTTGGCGAGAATCCCGCCGATGCACCCGCCACGACAAACATCCGTGACTTTATCGAAACCGGTGCGCATGACGAGCTCATCCGAGCGAGCATCGCCTATCACAGCGACTTTCGCCTGCCGGCACAACTCGACGAGCGTACACGGTGCTTCTGCGATATCGTGCGCGATGGCGACAAGATCGACATTATGCGCACCATCGCCGACAGCACCGTCGATACCATCCTCAAGGTGGATGAGGACGCGTTTCTAGCCAGTCGCTTCTCGGTACCGACGCTTGCCGCCTTTGACGAGCATCGGTGCGTCGCGCGCGACGAGCGCAACGAGCCGGCGGACTACCTGGTGGGACTCATCTGCTTTATGTTTGAGCTCGTCTATCCAGCGAGCCGCACGCTGGCGCGCGAGCAGGGCGATATCTACCGCCTGCTCGACGCGCCCTTTGGCATTACGCGGCCCTTTACCGACCCCGCCACGCAGGCGACTTGGAGCCGCCTTAAGGACGAGATGCGCGACTGGCTGGCGCGCGCCTAGCGCTCAAGCTGGGCCAGCAGTTCCTCGACGACCTCGACGGCATCGCCGACAACCTTGTACTGGGCAGCACCAAAGATGGGGGCATCCGGGTCCTCGTTGATGGCGATAATGCACTCCGCCCCACCGATGCCGGCAAGATGCTGGATGGCGCCCGAAACACCGATACTCACGAGAAGCTTGGGCGAAACCGATACGCCGGTCTGGCCAATCTGATGGCGACACTCCAACCAGCCGGCCTCCACGACAGGTCGCGTGCAACCAAGCTCGGCTCCCAGAGCCTCGGCGAGCCTTCGCATCAGGGGCAGATTCTTCTTGGAGCCAATGCCGCGGCCCACCACGACCAAGCGCTCGGCATCGGCGATCGAGGCCTGCTGCCTCCACTCCTCGGCGGGAATCGAGATCTCGACACGAGCCTTAGCATCATCCGCAAGCGATATCTGGGTGATCGTGCCGGAGCGGCCGTAGTCAAAGTCGGGTGCCTTAAAGATGCCGGGACGAACCGTTGCCATCTGGGGACGATGATTGGGGCAGACGATGGTGGCCATCAGGTTGCCGCCAAACGCCGGACGCGTCTGTTGCAGCAGCCCCGTCTCCGTATCCATCGAAAGTACGGTGCAGTCAGCCGTAAGGCCCGTCTGCAAGCGCACGGCAACGCCGGGTGCCAGTTCGCGGCCAAAAGCGGTCGCACCGTATAGGATGGCCTCGGGTTTGCGTTCGGCTACCAAATCGCAGATCAAGCGGGCGTAGACCTCCGCGTCGTTCTGACGCAGGCGCTCGTCACGACAGACCAGAACTTCGTCCGCACCGGCGCAAATCAGATGCTCCAGGTCCCCGAGTGAGCCCTCAGGGCTCATGCCGACCAGTGCCACCAGACGGCAGCAGCGAGCATCGGCAAGCTCGCGGCCCTTGCCCATAAGCTCATAGGCAACGGGAGTCACCGTATCGTGCTCGTCGGTCTGCGCGAATACCCAAATGTCTCGATATGCATCAAGGTCCACCGCACCAGCGGCCTCGTCACGCTCGATCGAGATAGCGTTGACAGGGCAGGCGTCGACGCACCCACCGCATAGGATGCAGCCGTCGGTTACGCGGGCGCATCGGCTGGGTCGCTCGCCTTCCACTACGATGCCGCCCGAGGCACAGGCGCGAACGCAGCGACCGCAGCCGATACAGGCTTCGCTATCGATAATCAGTCCGCTCATCTATGCCATCCCCTCGATAATCTTGGCAAGCTTTGCCGCCTGCTCGGACGCCGTCCCCTCAACGGCCTCGCACGTTTGGTCACGGTCGGGCACAAACGAGCGCACGACCTGTGTCGGCGACCCGGCAAGACCGCAACGCGCGGGGTCGGCGTTCACGTCGGCGGCACTGACCACGCGCACGTCCGCCTCCTCCGCCGCGCGAATACCGGCAATACTCGGCATACGCAACTGGCCAATCTCCTTGGCAGTCGTCATCGCGCACGGCATCTCAAGGTACACCGTCTCCTCGCCGGCATCGCATCCGTGAACGAGCGCCAGCGAGCCACAGGTCGTAAAGCCCGCGCTCTGCACGCAGCTCACGTCGGTCACGCAGGGAATATCAAAGGCACCGGCAAGCTCGGGACCAATCTGGGCCGTATCGCCATCCACCGCCATCTTGCCGCAGATGAGCAGGTCGAAGTCCTCGTCGAGCGCCTCGATGCCGCACTTGAGGGCATAGGTGGTTGCCAGGGTATCGGCACCTGCAAAGGCGCGATCGGTCAGCAGCAGCGCATCGTCGGCGCCTCGAGCGATGCAGTCGCGCAGCAGCGACTCGGTCGCGGGGATGCCCATCGACACCACCGTCACGCGCACATCCATGCCAAAGCCGATAAAGTCGTCCTTCAGCGCCAGCGCGCATTCCAAAGCGCTCGCATCAAAGGGATTAATGACCGCCTGCTTGCCATCGCGCACGATGGTATTGGTCTTGGGGTCCATCTTGACCTCGGTGCTGCCCGGCACGGCCTTGACGCACACCACCATATGGAAATCGCTCATCTTCACGCGCCCCCTTTCTGGACGAGCTCATCCAAGAGCTTCTCCGAAAACAGGTTACCGCGACCCAGCTGCCCGGCAGGATCGAGCTGGAGCTTGAGCCGCGCCGACTCGACCATGGCCTCGTGACCGTACATCGTCTCCAAGAAGCCCGCCTTGATCTTGCCGACGCCGTGTTCTGCGGAGACGGCACCGCCCATGGCCGTGACCTCGGAAGCCCACTGGGCAAAGAGTTCTCCGCCGCGGCGATAATCCTGCGCATCGCGCGGCAGGATGTTCACATGCAGATGGTTGTTACCGATATGCCCCCAGGCGGCAGATTCAAGCCCACTTTCCGCCAGCGTGCGGCGATAGAGGGCGATAACATCGGCCAAGTGCGCGTTGGGCACCGACATGTCCGAACCCAGTTTGGTGATGGTGGGATCCATGCGGCGGCGCTCGTCGATGAGCATGTTGACGCTCTCGGGCACCGCATGGCGGAAGAATCGCTGACACTCGCGATCGACCTCGGTGCGCGCGACCCATGTCGCATCGTCACTGCCGCCCGCAAGCTCCAGTACCCACCCCAAGTGATACAGCTCCTCAGTCGCCTGGGCTTCGTCGTCGCAGTCGAGCTCCACGTAGACACAGACCTTGG
Organism: uncultured Collinsella sp.; assembly: GCA_900551195.1. Lineage (GTDB taxonomy): Bacteria > Actinomycetota > Coriobacteriia > Coriobacteriales > Coriobacteriaceae > Collinsella. The sequence continues at coordinate 6,681 of URVD01000024.1, read as the reverse complement.
CGTCTTTGTCGAGCGCAGGCAGCGAGGCAAACGCCGTCGACTGCTCGCGCTGGCGACGTAGAATATCCAGGGCGCCAGCATCGAAGTACTCGATGGCAGCCGCATGGGACAGGACGGGACGCACAGAATCGGTGAAGGACACGGCCTTGTCTTCGCTGTCGAAGAAGCAGCTCACGCCCCAAACGACCGCGGGTGCCACCTGCAGGGCAATCTCGAGTTCGGTGATGACACCGATTGTGCCACACGCACCGATAAACAGATCGATGGCATCCATATCGTCAGCAACGAAATAGCCCGAAGCATTTTTTGTCTTGGGCATGGTATAGCCGGGAAGATCGAGCTCGAGTGTACGGCCCGCTGCCGTCACGAGCGACAGGTGGCGGCCCTGGGCAAAAGCCTCGCCGCGCCGAAGCTCAAGCAAATCGCCATCAGCCAGCACGACGTGGAGTCCCGTGATATGTGGGCGCATGGGGCCGTAGGCGTAGCTGCGGGCACCGGAGGCGTTACATGCCGCCATGCCGCCCAGACAGGCAGATGCCTCGGTGGGATCGGTGGGAAAGAACTGCTCGGGGGACTCTTGGAACTCCTCGTAGGCCTCAAGCGATGCCTGGTCCCAACCAGCGGTCGGCAGCACCTTCTTGCTCAGCTGCTTGCGCAGCTCCGAGAGCACAACGCCCGGCTCCACGCGCAGCAGAAATTGGCCTTGTTCATCGCGGCGAAGGCCCAAGTAGCGATTCATACGGGAAGTATTGAGGATATGCCCACCGTGGGGCACGGCACCGGCGGCAAGGCCGGTTCGGGCGCCCTGAACCGTTACCGGGACACGCTCGGCATGAAGCGTTTCCAAAATGGCACGGACCTCGTCTTCCGTTGTCGGAAACGAGATGCTCGATGCTTCGCCCGATGCGCGAGATTCATCGCGGCCATACTCTTCGAACTCGTCGGTGAAGGGTTTGATGGTTGCAGACACGCGAACTCCCCCTTTAGCTAACTACAGTGTTTGCAGGGAGATGTTACCGCATCGTTTCGTCGACGTGTTCGAGACCGTCTCCATAATTGGCGTTTTTTACGTTCGTGCAATTCGGCGAGCGGCTTGATTTCCTCGGCAGACGATGCTTTTGACACATATGGCCCCGCCGTCGCCGACCGCGCGATTGTCGCTCGAAAAAAGTTGGAGTATTTTTTGCCGCCTTTTACCTGCGGAGACGCCAATCCGTCAAGCATTTGGTCAGAAATTGGTCAAGTAGCGGCTGATAAGGTCGGCGTCGACAGCCAAAACCGATAGAAGTTTGGCCCCAGAAGCAGGGAGGTTCCCATGGCATATTACTGGCCCCAGTACGGCATCGCCATCGAAGTCGACGACGATCCCCATCTCCTGCCTTTCGACGAAGAGGCATTCCCCGATACGACGGTCTACCACGTTACCACCGATGTGATCTGCGACCCCGAGTCGTTCTCGGCGCTCGCCCACCACATCGCGCATATCCACGACATCGAGCTCCCTCCCGACTTCGACGAGCTCGTCTACTCGCGCCGTCTGATGCTTCACATGCTCTTTGGAGCGGACCCGTCCACCTTTGCGCGCGTCTATACCGCCAAGGATGCCGCATGAGCGCGAAGAAGCCGCCCCACTTTGCAGGTCTGGGGCATCGCAGGAAGCTCATCGTTGCCTGCTTGGCCATCGTCTGTGCCCTTGTCGCCGTAGGACTATACGCTTGGCAGTCGCAGCCCGTACCCGAGACGGGCGCTTCGGTTACGACGGCCGAGGGCAAAACGCGTCAGGAAATCCAAGATGAGCTCGACGCCATCGTCCGCGACAACATGATGACGATTTCGGTCGCACCGGTCGCTCAGCTGCAGGAGGACGGCAAGCTGCGCGTCAACGTGCAAAACGTCCAAGACAATAAATTTCCCCAGCGATTCCGCGTCATCCAAAACGACGAGACCATGTACGAATCCGGTGTGGTCGAGACCGGCAAGACAATCGAAACGTGCCCCGCCGGCGACATCAAAGAAGGCGAGGCGTACATCGAGATCCAGGCACTCGATGCAAAGACCCTCGACAGCCACGGCAATCCGACACGTGTCAAGGTACGGGTTGAGCAAGCCGAGAACTAGCTTTCCGGCCGACGCGGCACCGCACGTAATTCACCAGCATTCGTCCAATCATCGCGGGGACGGTCCGCGGCGAATAGAAAGGAACAACCATGGACATCATCAGGAACATGAACGGAGCCAGAGCGCTCGTCGTGGGCGCAGGGCTCGCGCTCGCGCTCGCAATGGGCGCGGCCCCGACGCCAGCTATGGCAGCCGGGCGCGTTGGAACCACGAAAGTAATGGTCAGGACCGAGATCGACAACGTTGAGTTCAAAGTTCCGACGGTTATTCCCTTCGTCGCCAAGGCCGACGGCACGCTTCAGGGCCCCTCAGAAGACGCGACCACCATCGACAATCATTCGGCCTACGGCATCCATGTCACCAACATGAAGATCGACGCCATGAACACCTGGACCATTGCTGCCGACGCCAAGGCCGGAACCGCACAGAACTCCATCGACTTTAAGGTCGGCCCCGACGGCGCACTCCAGAACGCCAGCGCCGCAATGCAGAAGACAGGCCTCGATCTTTCCAAGAACGCAGCCTTCGACATGGGCTACCAGGGCATTGCCGGCGGCACGGACAAAATTAAGCTCAAGACAAGCGGAAACGTCGCCCGCGTCACGCGCGACATCTTCCGCGTAACCGGCGAAGGTGATCAGGTTGCAACGATCACCTGGACGGTCGAGCCCGGTGCGCACACGGCATAAGGCCGTCGCCCTGGCCGCCGCCGTCAGCATCCTAGCGTTTGGGCCAGCCATGGCCTTTGCCCAGCAAGAACAGGCGCAGGCCGCCACGCAAGTGACGGTCGACCTCTCGGAGCTCGACCGCGGCGACCGCGAAGAACCGTTGGCGCAGACAGGCGACAGACGATGGCTCTTGGCAGCAGGCGCCACGGCAGCAGGCGCGGGAACCGCCGGCCTCGGTCTGCACATCAAACGCAGCCAGAAACGAAACACGGACAGGCCGCACTAAATTAGCTAAGGAGACCCCATGGCATCGAAGAACCTTTTGCCCGTCGTCGCACTCTGTGGCGCGCTCGCAACCGGAACGCCTGTCGCCGCTTGGGCGACTCCCGTCATGGCAGACTCCTTACCAGCAGCCCTAAGTTCCGCACCAAATCCGTCGAGCGCCATTGCGTGCAAGCGTTTTTCGATCGCACAGGCCGCGATCTCAACCTCGGGATGCCTTCGTCGTAATACGGACGGCTCGATAGTCGTGGATATCAAGCGTTCGAACAAGGCAAACGGCTCCCAGGCGGGGTGCGCCGTCTGCACGTGGCGCTCGGTTGTGCTCGATGCAGATGGCGATCCATGCAATTTAGAGCTGCGCATCGACATCGCTTCGGTCGATGACTCGGCGAACGGAGCGAAGGTCGCCTTCGACGGTACGTTTTTCGAGAAAGGAGGCGGTATATGTCTGGGCTGCGCCGCCGCGAATGCAGACGATGCGCAGCCCACCCTCTCATTCACGGCATCGTTGCGGCTGACCAAAGCCGGCACCGATGCCATCGCGGCGGGAGAAGCGTCCCTGCTGTTCTACGCCGTCAGCGCCAAGGACACAAACGCTCATTTCGAGAAGCCAGCCGGATCACTCAGTCTTACACGAGGGATAGAGGCAGGCCCTATTGAAATCGATGCCCACGCGCAAAGCAGGCAACGCATTCTTGCCGACCCGGCGCTTCTCGAAATGGAGTGGAACGGATCCGGAGCCATCGGAATTCTCCCCTCCGCGCTTGACGCCAAGACGCTCCCCTCAAACGACGAACCCATCAACGCAACCATACAAGAAGAGAGCACGGACAAAGAAGCAGGTGCGGGCGACACGCCGTCGCCGACAAACAGCGTCCCAGCTTCTTTCGAAGCACCGAATGAGCCCGCTACCGGTCCAAACGATCCCGAGCTCGCGGACAGTCTGGGGCTTGCTGATCCTCAGGAGATCGATGAAGGTAACTGCTGCGTGCTTGCCGCGCTCGACCACACAGAGGTCATCGACGCTGCGAACATCGAAGTTGCCGCCGCCAATCAGCCCGTCCGCAAGTCGGCTATCATCGCATTTCCTGAATCCATCGAAGTCGTCTTTTTGCCATCGGGCGAGGTCGTGGCCCCAACACTGCTCACCTTGTTGGGCGCCAAGAATACTCGAAACGAAATTAAAAAGGTCACAGTTGTCGACCCTGCAACCACCGCCAAGCTGCGTCTATACGCCGTTGCCGCAAACGGAAGCAAGACCCTGGAATTCGATGGCGACACACTTCTAGCCTGGCGACGTCTGGACATTATGCAAGACGTCTCGTATCAGATCGAACTCGAAGGGTTTGATCGTGCCCGCGATGCCAATATCATCGCCGCGGCTATTGAATTCCCGCAGCGGCTTATGACACTGCGCTTTGACTACTACCCCTATGTCCCGACAACCACCTGAGGCTTAAATGCTGCGCATCATTCCTAATACCACTTATATAACGTATTAGATGAGTCGCGATGTGCCTCGCATTTCGTTCTGCTACGATTGCCACGTTGGCATCAATACAGGAGGGCTCATGCCGGGCTTGGGAACAATCATCAACGTTGTGCTTTTAGTTGCGGGCGGTCTTTTGGGATTAGCGGGCGGTCGCTTCATTACACCGCGCATCCAAGACACGCTCATGAAAGCATCGGGGCTGTGCGTCCTGTTTATCGGCCTGGGCGGCACCATGCAAAAGATGCTCATCATCGATGGAAAGGCGCTAGCGACCACCGGTACCACCATGCTCATCGTCTCATTTGCGCTCGGTTCGCTCATCGGCGAGGCCATCAACTTGGAGGCCGCCATTGAGAACCTTGGCGAATGGCTCAAGCGTAAAACCGGCAGCGAGGGCGATAACGAGTTCACCAACGCTTTTGTCTCGACTTCACTCACCGTGTGTATCGGCGCTATGGCCATTGTGGGATCGATCCAGGACGGCCTGCTCGGCGACTGGTCAACGCTTGCCCTCAAGGGCGCACTGGACTGCATCATCGTCTGCACCATGACGGCCTCGCTTGGCCGCGGCTGCATCTTCTCCGCCCTGCCCGTCGCCGTGTTCCAGGGGACGATCACGCTGTTTGCCGGCGCACTCTCCCCCATCATGACTACGGCAGCCCTCGACAGCCTTTCGCTCGTAGGCTCCATGCTCATCTTCTGCGTCGGCGTCAACCTCATCCGTCCTCAGACCTTCCGCACGGCCAATATGCTTCCCTCCGTCGTCATCGCCGTCATATACGCCCTCCTGTTCTAAATCTATCAACGCATCGGTATCTCGAACATCTGTTTGATGCTGTGCTATGATATGAGGTCACCGTAGCTGCGTTCGAGAGGAGGAGCGGTGGCCGACCAGGACATCAAGATGCTCATCGAGCGCATTATGGCCGAGGCCCGGACCCATCAGTCCGCCCGCTTCTCAAACGAAATCTACGCAGACGAGCCGATTCTCAAAACCGGCCGACAGATGCAGAATTTCCTCCCCGACCAATACCGCAAGATGCGCGAGATATCGCGCTGGCAGGATGACCCCAAGGGCGGTGCGGGCCGCTGGCTTTCGGAAGCCGAGCTTTTTTACCGCCAGGGCCTGCTGATGGCCGGCTTTGAGGACGACTGTCCCTACAACGGCACCTTTAAGTCGTACTTTCCCACCTACAACGCCATGAGCGACCGGCAGTTGCGCGGCTACTTTACCTGGCGTGCCCAAGTGCGCCGCGGAACCGTCGAGGAAACGTCTACGTCCTTTGCCTTTCTGTATCTCTATGAGCTGATTTGCAGCATTGGCGTAGATGACCCGCTCGATGGTTTTAACAAGATCAAGGCTTTTTGGGATGTCTATCGCGCCTTCGAGCCCGGCATCGACCGATTTGCACGCGTGTGGCTGCAGGATTACGCCGTATTCCACGGGCTCGACCCCAAGCTGCTTCGTGACTCTAAAACCGTCATGTTCGATAACGCCCTTATCGAGCTGCGACGCGCGGCACGAGACCTTGTCCCAGCACCGGCACCGTCCGGCCAGACCCCTAAGCGTCGCAAAACCTCCGAGCCCACGCTCCCCCTTCCGCCCGATGAGGTGCGCGAGGAGCGACTCATGGCTGCCATCGACGCACTCTCCACGTACAACCTAAGTAGCTCGCGGCTCGACCGCAGCCACCACCGCGATCTGCGCCACGTGGCATGCGCCGTGTATGTCCGTATGGCGCGCTACTATGACACGCACCGAAAGACCGGCATCGTGGCGAGTTTATTTGGGGAGGAGACGGCCATGCCCTACACCATGTTTGCCTCGGCCGTATTCTTTGCGCCCGAGCGCCACGAGGACTGCGAATACCGCCTGGATCCTATCCATATCTACCGTTGCCAAAACGGCTTTTGGGAATGCATGCGGATTCACGGTAGTAGGCAAAAGAGCAGCAAGCTCGGTGAAATGATGCGCGCCTGCGACCAACGCCTGCGCCTGGCGCTGGACCCCGCCCATCCCCTTAAGGAAGAAAAGGTCCCCAAATATCTGGCCAAGATTATCGATGACGAGATTGTGGCATGGCTTTCGTGGGACGCCGCACACCAGCCCGTCAAGATCGA
>URVD01000023.1 GCA_900551195.1 uncultured Collinsella sp. | reverse complement strand
ACCACGTGTGGGCGAATGTCCCCGCCGATAAGCACGAGCATGATGTCGTCACCTACGGAAAGCTCGCCGCTTGCCAGCCACACGCGCACATAGCCGATACCCGGCATCGCGCGCGCGGCCTCGATAGCAGCCTGCACCTTCTGAGCATCGAAGCCGAACATCATGCCGCCCACCTTGTGGCCTGGCGCCACGCCATCGGTCTCGACACCGCGCGCCTCGGACTTGGGAGTCGCGCGCACCACACCGTTATGTGTCAGATACATACCGCACGCAGGTGCCGACGAATCGGCCTTGGCCTCGCGAAGCCAAGCATCAATCGAAGGCATCGTTTTGCCGTTCTCAAGCATCATTTCTCCCTTACCGTCATCGAGTAGCCAATTTGGAACGGGGCTTTTTTAGCTACTCTCGAACAACTTATTCCTCGACCGGTGTGAGCACCATGACGGCACGCGTGTTGCTCAGCGATAACGAACGACAGGTCACAAGCGTTACGACCTTGGTTGCCGAAGCAGCACGATCGGTGGCATCACTCGCCACGGCAGAGGCACCGTCGAACATCTCGGACAGGTAGTTCTTGAGCCCGTCATCGCCCTCAAAATTGGGCGTGCGCGCCTTGGCATACGTGTCCTCGACAACTTTGGTCGCCAGTGGTCGCAGCTTATACGTAGCATCCCGTGTGATGTAATACACAAACTCGATGCTATCGAACGTCGCCTGGTCGGTGGTGTCCGAAATCACATTGAACATCGACCCATCGTTCATATGGTGGCCGTAGATCGTGGTCTGCTGGTCGACCATTCCCGGCGCGGTGTCATCGCTATCCAAGAAGATGGCACCCGAGGCGTTAGACGTGCCATCGAACAGCGTGTTGAGGTATTTGGAGTTGTTGTTGGTCTGCACCACGGGATAGTTGATGTTGGTTCCCGGCACGTAAATCCAACCCACAATCTCGGGGTTCGTCTGAGCAAGCGCATCAAAGTCGATAATCGGCACGCCGCTGGCGTCCTTATCGCTTACATATTGCTTCTCGATTTTCTGATACGAATCGCTCGCCTGCTTATAGCCAATCTGGGCATTAATAAAAATAGCGGCGGCGGCGACAATCAGACCGATACCGATGATGATGAGCAGAATGGGAATAATGGAGTGGCGCTTTTTGCGCGGCGGCTCGGTGCGATCCGACGGCGCGGCATGCGATGAAGACCGGGGTGGCTTCTTAGCGGAGCTATAAGACGAAGGACGATATGCGGCCGGCGCGTCCTGTCGACGATGCGTCGCCGGTGTCACGGGGCGCGGCGCGCGCGGCTGCTGAGGAGAGGATGTCCGACCCTGCTGTGCCGCACGGGCAGCACCCGGCTTCGACGGATCGGGAATCTGAGAAGCCTTGAATCGTTTTCCCTGATAATCGGACATGGCTCTCCTTATACTGCGGTGAAACGGCGGAACGCTTAGGCGTCAGCCATCTCCTGCTTCATCTTCTCGATAACCTTGCGGTACTCGGGGTCGCAAGCACCCAGAATCTGTGTGGCATAGATGGCGGCGTTCTTGGCGCCGTTGATGGCAACGCAGGCCACGGGCACGCCCGAAGGCATCTGCACCATCGACAGCAGCGAATCCATACCGCCCAGGTCACTCGTCTTCATAGGCACGCCGATAACCGGCAGCGGCGTAAAGGCAGCCACGACACCACCCAGGTGAGCGGCCTTGCCGGCGGCGGCGATAATCACTTTGATACCGCGATCGGCAGCAGTCGAAGCCCACTCGTGGACCTTCGCCGGTGTGCGGTGTGCGCTCGCAATGACAAGCTCATAGGGCACGCCCAGCGCCTCGAGCTCGGCGGTGCAACCTTCCATAACGCCCAGATCGGACTTGGAGCCCATGATGATCCCGACAACCGGCTTTTGATCTGCCATAAACAAAGACCTCCTGTTGAGAGCGGTGACGCGGCCAATCCGCGACCCTTAACTGCAAATAAATCAAGTATAGCCGCCGATGCTGATGTGTTCGGCGGGAGACGGAACGCTTTGCGAGATTAGGGCCGAAGGGTCGGAGCTTTCTGCCTACATTCAAAAAGCGTGCCCACCGTCCTTGGGTGGGGCGGCGGGCACGCTTGCTTAGCTGTTGCTGGGGCTACTTAGCCTTGCTGCGACGATGGAAGAAAGCGCCGATCGCGGCGATGATGGCGCCAAGACCACCGACGGTCGCGACGGTCGCCGCCGTCTGGTCTCCGGTATTGGGAATCGCCGAACCGTTCTTCTTGCTGCCCTGGGCCTTGTCGCCTGCGGGCTTGCCCGCCTGGTTGCCGCCGTTCGAGCCATTGCCGGAACCCTGGTTGCCCGAGCCGCCCTGGTTGCCGGAATCGGCATCCTTGAGGCTCTCAATGGCCAGCTTGAGCTGGCCATAGGCCGCCTGGATCTGGGTGTCGGAAGCATCCTCATCACCCAAGACGTCCTCGGCGTAGGTAATGGCATCCGTCAGGGCCTTGACAGACTCGGCCGTCTTGCCCCTGGTGTCAGTCTCCTTCGCCTGCTTGACCAGAGCCTTGAGCTGCTTCTTAGTCGGATTCTCGACCGGGGCCACCGGGGTCTTCTCGAGCGCGCCGCGGGCGCTCTCGAGCGCCCTGAGCGCCTGGTCGACCTCGTCCTGCGTGGCGTTCTCGTCACTCAAGATGGCGCGGGCGCTCGCCAGGGCGTTCTCGAGCGCCGTCCAGGAGGCCTCGGTGTAGTCACCGGCCTTGAGGTCGCCGGCAGCAACCTCGGCATCAACCTTTTCGATCGCGGTAGCGAGATCATCCTTCGCCACCGGATCGGGGACGGCCGTACCGTAGAACTTGAGCTCCGCCATGCTGCAGTAGGCATCAACGTCGCCACCGCCGGCGTGAATCACCTTGACGGTCACGTAGCGACCGCGCGCGGCGCCAAAGCTCATCTGCTTCCAGTCGCCACGGTCGGTGAGCACGCGGCCGTCGTTGTCGAAGGCGAACGTACCCATCGACGCGGCGGTGCCCATCTCATAACCGTCGGCAGTGTCGGAGACCAGTATCTCGGCCTCGAAGATATCGCCGTTAGTGCCGCCGTCCTGGCGCGGCAGGAATGTAACGTCGGTGAGATCGTAGTCGCGGCCCAGGTCGACACTCAGATACTGGGGCATACCGGTCCCATGGGCCCAGTCGCTGTGCCAAAGCGTCCGCTCGTCGCCGTCGAGAGCGTTGACGGCGTTGCTGCCCTCGTAGTCGGCCTCACTCGAGAAGTCGGCCACCTTGACGTTCTTGCGGTTCTCGGGCGTGTTGATGAGGATCTTCTCATCGACAGGGCGCATCTTGAGGCCGTCGATTGCCTTCTCGATCTTGGCAGTGGCGTCTGCGACATCCTTCTTGCTATAGCTGCCCTGGCCGCTGTCGAGGAGCTTCCGAGCCGCCTCGACCGCAGTGGTGAGAGCTGCATAGGAATCCTTGGTGTAGACGGACTCGCTGTAGCCCGCGGCCTTGGAAAGCGCTGCCACGAGCGCAGAGGTATCGACACCAGCCTTGACCTCGACCTCATAGGATGCGGTCTTGGAGGGGTCGAGTACCGACGCCACCGTGATCTTTGCCTTGCCGGCCTTGTTGGCACGCAGGTAGTAGCTCACGCTATCGCCAGCCTGAACAGCGGAGACGCTTACCACAGAGGGGTCGGAGCTCTCGACCGTCACATAGGGGTAGCCAGCGCTCTCAGGCGTAGCCTTGGCGTCGACGGGCGTAATGTCGCCTTCAAAGAACTCGGTCTGGTTCTTGCCTAGCTCGACACCCTCGATGGCCTCGACACCCTGCGTGTAGTTGAAGTTGACCTCACGCAGTGTGAGCATCTGGTCACCCGATGCCTCAAGCGGCGTGACCTCGACCTTGGTCGCCTTCTTGCCCTTGTTCTCGGCAGAGAGGTCAAAGGCGTAGCGAGCCAGGAAGGAATCGTACTCCCCGCCCGCGAACTCTTGGATCGAGCCATCCTCGAACGTCACGACGGCCTTGATCTTCTGTACGGTTCCGTTGCCGCCGTTGCGGTTAACGACCTCGACGCTATCGAGTTTCGACGGCGTCTTAAATGCGAATGTCATCGTGGTGGGAAGCTTCACGTAACTCGGTAGCTTACCCTCGCTGTCCCAGTTGCCACTCCAGTTCCACAGGAACTCAAAGCCGTTGTCGCCCTCGTTATTATCGAACAGCGCGTTATAGCTCTTCTGCTGGATAAGTTTCTCGACGTTGGTCCCGTCGTCGGTCGTGAGCTCATCGTTGGTCATCGTGATGTTGAAGGCATCCTGGGCGTACTCGGCGACCGTTGGCTGAGGAACGTCCGGCATCGTCACCGTGCCGTCGCTCGCAAACTCAAGTGCGTCGCATGCCGGGCCGATAAGCCAAGATGTCGAGGGCAGTTCGACCTTTCCGGCGGTCTTGGCCTTGAGCTTGAAACTCGCCACCGCGCCAGTACCGTTGTAGAGCTTGCCATCGCCGCGGTTGGCAAAGGCGAGATTGATAGTCTGCGTTCCGTCCACGAACTGGACCTTCTCGCGAGACAGGTTCTCCATGCCGGCAGTCGAGCCGTCCTGCGCGATGCTCTCGGACACAAACTCGAACTGGTCGCTCTTGAAGTTGACGAGGGCGCCCAGGGCGTTGACGTTCTTGGCGTCGGCCGCATAGACATCAACGGTGATCTCATCACCGGCCTCGACCTCGGTCTTGCTCGGAATCACCGCGAGCGAACCTGCGACCTTGCCCTTTTGTTTAGTGCCGCCGTCAAGACCCGCCATGGTGAACGAGTAATCGTAGACGTCGTAAACGCCGTTATCGTTGAGGTCGGCGAAGTGGTCGCGGATCTGCGAACCGAACGTCGGGGTATCGGGCTCGCGATTCTCGAGGCCCAGATAGTTCTTCATGTTGGAGTAGTCTCCGTCGGAGATCGTGGCCTTGTTGAGGTTGGAGCCCACGGCGAAGCCATCCGTGCCGTCGGTCTTGTAGATGGCAATCTCGGACGCGGAGAAGAAATTGCCGACCGAGGCGAGCGGTGTCATGCGCACGTAACGGGCGGCCACGGTGCCGTCAAACGCTACCGTCTTACAATCAGCGGAACGTGCCCAATCGACCTCCTGGCTCGTCCAGTGGACGCCATCGAGACTCGTCTCAACACGCATCTTGGTCACGGTGCCGTTGCCGGCGTCATCGCGCGGATAGTACTCGAGCTTATCGAGCTTGTAAGCGCGTCCATAGTCAACGGTAAGCGCCTTGCCCAGATCGTTGCCACCGGAGTGGAAACCGCCGTCGCCCGACTGGAACTCATGGTCGAAGGCGAGCTCGGCCTTATGGCTGCCGTAAAGTGAGCCCTCCCAGGTGATTTCCTCGGCGTCGGGGACGTTCCGCCACGGATCGAGTGCGGAGTTCGCCTCGAGCACATCGCTCCAGGCGGAGTAACCTTCGGCGTTGCGCGAACGAATCTGGTAGGTGTGCTTGCTATTGTAGGCGAGGTCGGTGTGCGTGAACTCGGCCGCATCACCCACGGCAAACACAGTGCCGTCGACCTTAAGGTCGTAGGAGGTAGCACCATCGACCTTTCCCCAGGTGAGCTTGATGCTCGTTGGGGTCGTGGCGTCCTCGGGGGCAGCAAGGTTCGTGGGTGCGGAGAGGTTCTCGTTGAGGCGATCGGCTGTGAGCGTGGCGTCGGCGTTCACGAAACCGCCCAGCTCAAGCGTCTGCGCCGCTGCAGCAACATCGGTCTTCGCGAACTTGACGTAGACCTTGGGGTTCGTGGTGATCTTGGTGTTGTTGAAGCTCTCGCCCTGCTCGGCCTCGGTGCCGTCCGCATCGCTGCCGTAGTGGTTGAGGTTGGGGGTCTCGCTGTAGAAGTAGACCGCCTGGCCGGCCTCGGGGGTCGCGGCGTCAAAGGTCTCCTGCGAGTCGACCTCAACCACGTTGAGTGCGGATCCGCCGTTCTTGGCGACAACGCTCGTGGGCTTGGCGGACACATTGGCCACGAAGGTCGTGGTGCGGTTGGAGTCGTAGCCGTTGTAGCCGCCCTGCGAGGCCTCGGCGGTAAAGGTCGCGGTGCCGCCTGCGGCCTTGGAGCTGTAGACGGTGCTCACATGCTCACCGTAGGAGATATTGTCGATCGTGCCGTAGGAATCGTCCTCAGTCGTGTTGTTCTCGATGGAGGAGCCGTCGTCCTCGTACTGCGTAAAGGTGCCGTCGCCCTCGGTGGCGAAGAACTCGACGATACGCTGGCTGCGGTCGGTACCCTTGGTGTTGGTGTCGCTCACGGCCTCGGGGTTGTTGTTCTCGGCGTACATCGGCACGATAGCGTTGGCCTTCACAAACAGCGGCAGCTTCCAAAGCGGAGCCTCGTAGTTGTTGAGAACCTGGCCGCCGCGATACTGCTTACCCGAGAAGTAATCGATCCAGATGGTGGGATTCTCGTCGGTGCCGTAGTTGGGGAGGTAAATCCCATTGCGAATGTCGTTGCCGTTCTCGTCTGCCTGGGTATCCTGATACACCGGTGCCACTAGGAAGTTCTCACCGAACATATACTGGTACTGCGTCGAAGTGCTTGCGGCGTACTCGGAGTTGTCGGAAAGCAGCATGGCGCGGATCATGGGCAGGCCGGCATCGCCGTTACCCGTGTCGATGTTGGCCGCCGAGGCCGCGCTCGTGTAGATATAGGGCATGAGCTGCGCCTTGAGCTTGAGGTAGAAGCGCGAGATGCCTGTGTAGGGATCGCCGTGCGTCATGGGCGATTTACGGTAGGTGCCCCAACCGTCCATGTCAAGCATAGAGGGCGTGAACGTCTTCCACTGGTAGTCACGCGCAGAGATGATGGGGTCGCCGCCAAAGATGCCATCCATGTCGGAGCCGATGTTGGGGTTGCCCGAAAGACTCTGACCGATATACGTGGGGATATGGAAGCGAATGTACTCCCAGTTACCGCCATACTGGTCGCCGGTCCAAATGCCACCAAAGCGCTGCGTGCCGGCCCAACCATCGAGCGTGATGATGTTGGGGCGCTTGTTAGCGCCGGTCGTCACCGTGTCATAAGCTGTCTTGATGCCATTAAGACCAAAGGAGTAGCCAGATCCAACCCAGGCAACGTCGGTCTTAAGGGTAGTGATGCCTCCCGTCTTGACCTCGGCGTCGAAGTCGCGAAGCAGATGCCACGGGGTCTCAGGGTTGCTGTCGGGCTCAAGGTTGGACTGGGTCCACAAGCCCGTGCTCACACCCTTGGAGTTGGCATACTCGGTGAACTTCTTAAGGTTGTCGACATTGGCACGCACAGCGTTAAGACGGTCGGCCGAGCTCGCTCCGTCGGAGTTGACGCCGCCGGTCTTGTAGTAACCGTTCTGGCCATAGCCGGCGCCGTAACCGTCGTTCGGCAGGAACCAGCCGAGCGGCATGTCGTTGTCCTCGTAGTCATCGATAACCTGACGAGCAGAGAACTGGCGGTCGAAATCGGTCGCTTTCATGTTCTCGGTATCAACCGTAGGGCCCTCACCGTTGAGCGTCTCGGCCGCAAGTGTGCCGTCGAGCTTGTAGCCCGTCGACATGCCAGACTCGTACTTAACGTCGCCCTTCTCGCTCGAGGACTTGCTGCCCTTGGTCTCCCACTTCTTTTGACCCGAGGTCGTTGACCAGCCATCACGGTTATAGGCATTAAGATGACCGAGGTAGAACCCGTACTCGGGCAGCAGTACCGGGTTACCGGTCACCTTGTAGTAGTCCTGCAGCATCTCGGTTGCCACGTTCGAAGCGCCCTCGTTGGTCGCCACGAAGTAGTAGGCATCAAACTCATTCTCGCTGTGCAAAGTCGTGACCGTCGATGAGTCCGTGGAACCGAAGTCGTAGGAACCCTCTGCAAACGTGTTTCGGAGTACGCCGTAGCCGTCACTCGTCCAATAAAACGGGTTGGGCGAGGCAACGCCGCCATCGGTCCAGTTGTTCGTGTTGGAGATGGCGATGGTCTGGTTGGTGTGCAGGAAGCGTCCGTTCTGGGTGCCGCCGCCAAAGAAGTTCTCGGACTTCTCCTTGGCGAGCGTCTGGACGGTACCCTTCTTATCAAGGTCGAGGGACGCGGACTCGGAAACCACGACACGGTCGCCTGACTTGATACTCATCTTGCCGGTCGCCTTGTCCAGGATCACGGTCGCCTTTCCGCCGGTGATCTCGATAGTGTCGCCCTTGTCGGCAACCGTCGCACTCGGCTTGCTGTAGGTGTCCGAGGTATCGGGCTGAGCCTGGATTTTAGCCGTGTGGGACTTACTGCGCGGTGTGGCGTAATCGGAAAACTCACCCTTGGGGTCGACGTTATAACGGAAAATACCGTCCTCGAGGAACGTAATACGGCCCTTGATGCCGTCAGCGAAATCGATGTCGACGACATTCGAGGCAGACTGTGACACGGTCGCTGAGTCGACGCCCTTGAGTGGCGTGGCAATCGCCTGTTGGGGATTGGCAAACACGAGCGTCGCTGCAGTGGCAACGAGGACCGCGCTTCCCTTCACCCACCGTTTCGTAAAAATGGAATTCCTGCGCACCTGGTCTCCTTTCTTCCGAGATGCTGAGGTGCCGAGGACGCCCCCCGGCAGCATGGGAAAACGTATCAAACGGGGATGTTCGGTACATTCCGCACAATGGGGCCACCCGTTACCAAGGGGCCAACTGGTAGTAACCAGATAGCCACCTACTAGGTCATATCAACATATGGGAGCACTTGCGCACCCAAGTTCGGAATTCTCCCAGCGGCAGCAAAATAAGCGTCAACGGCAAGGTGGGCTTAATAAGCCATACCAATTGGTTCTTCAGTCAAATACCAATCTAGCAAAAATGTACTGTTTATCTGGTATTACACAGACCATACCTTTCCCTCGGGAACTGGGCTTCGCGAAGTTTCCCGAGGGAAAGGCTCAGCCGCCATCCTGCAACCTACCGGGGATTGCCATGACGTACGTTGGCTGATTTGGTTTGGAATGAGATGCTGACGGTAGTCAATGGGCACAACTGTCCCGGGTGCATTTCAAGATGCACCTAAATGTCTGCCTTCATCCTTATAGATTGTCCAGGTAGTCGTCGGCATCATAGGTAAGGCTGTAGGCTTTATTCAGGATGCGCACGAGCTCCTGAGCATCGTGTTCGCCGAGCGCTGAGAGCTGCTTCGAGAGCGATGCCACACTCTCGGCATTTTTTTTCGCCGCGAAATCACGGCCTTCCTCGGTAATGCTCACCAGCACACGCCGACGATCGTTTGGATCGGCCCTGCGCTGAACGTAACCCTTGCTCTCGAGTGAATCCAAGATATGCGACATGCGCGCACGGGAGAATTTCAGCTTCTTGGCAATCTCGGAGGGAATAACATCACCGTCAATACCCGATAGATACTGTAAAACCGGTGCCTCGCCCACACTGGCGCCGCCGGCAGCACTCAAGGATCCCTTGGCAAGGGAACGTGAGTACACAATCAGTTTTCGAGCGACGTCATCGTAATCCACTGGGGATATTGTCCTTTGCAACTCTAGAAGGGCCATAAAACCGTCATTTGCCGTACATTAGTTAACATTCGCAACAATTATTTATGATACCCCAACGCGGAAGTCTATTGCTCGTCCTTCTTGCGTCGCATAAGCTCCTCAACGTCGATACCCGCGGCCTCGAGCATACGCTCAACATTCTTTTTGGCGTTGGTCGTGCCAACCTTAAGCACAATCGAAAGCGGAGTGCCCACCACCAAGCATACGATGCCCGCGGGGACGCCCCAGCCGGGGCCGCCCTGCATACCCCACATCCCCATCAAAAAGCCAATCGCCACGAGCGAATAGCCCAGGCGCAGCCAAACGTTGAGCCGCTGAATAGCATCGGTCTGCATCTTTGCCTCGCGAATCAAGTCGTCGCGCGAAAGGTCGTGTCCATGTTTCTCGTGCATATGGTCCTCCTCGTGCAAAGTGTGCATCATGCGCAAGTGCATCGTTTGTCGAATACGTCATCTTTCAAGAGCAATATAGCGGGTGTCGTGTAGGCGATGGAGGTCGCTGGCCATATTGCCCTTGAAGGGCGGCGCAAAATCAGAAGGCCGTGCGGTTGAGGCCGCACGGCCTTACAGGGGGCCAGGGGATGATGACTAGTAGCTCAGTGCCGGGTCGAAGAAGCCAATAACAACGCCCACGAATGCGATCACGACGAGAATCAGCATCATAACGATGGGGTTGACCTTCTTCTTGGTCATCATGTACCAGCAGAAGATGATGAAGACCATCGGCAGCAGGTGCGGATAGATGCCATCGAGCGTGTCCTGGAACTTACCGCCACCGGGCAGCACCAGGTTGGGGCTGCAGGTGATGGAGACCCAAGTTGCGCCCACGGCACCGATGACCATGGTACCGACCATCACGATGGAATCACGCAGAGCCTTGGCCTTGGGGCCGACCAGTGCCTCGACTGCCTTGCCGCCGAGCTCATAGCCCTGGTTGTAGGCAAAGCGCATGCCGAGGTACATGAGCAGGTTCCACACGACGATATAGAAGATAGCGCCGAGCGGGGAGCCGCCGGTCGAGAGACCGAGGGCGATACCGAGCAGGATCGGGATCAGGGTACCGACGATCAGCGAGTCGCCAAGGCCGGCGAGCGGGCCCATGAGGCCGGCGCGGATGCCGTTGATGGCGTCGTCGTCGATGGCCTCGCCGTTTGCGCGAGCCTCCTCGAGGCCGGCGGTGACGCCGACAATCATGGTGCCGATCTGCGGCTCGGTGTTGAAGAACGCGGAGTAGGTCTGGAGGGCCTGCTTCTGCTCCTCGGGCGTGTCGTAGAGCTCCTCGACGATCGGAAGCATGGCGCACAAGTAACCGAAGGTCTGCATGTGCTCCTGCGAGAAGCAAGTCAGGTTGCCATAGGACCAGTTGCGGAACGACTTGGCAAGCGTTTTCTTAGAGAGTTTCTTCTTCTCTGCCATTAGATGTCCTCCTCTTCCTCATCATCGGAGCCCGAGGCGATAGCTGCCTTGGGAGCGTTTGCGAGGTCGATCTTGAGCGAAGCGATCTCATAGTTGATCAGGGCGAAGAAGCAGCCGATGCCGGCAGCGGCAATCAGGTTGCATCCCATGACAGCGGACAGGGTGAAGCCGAAGAAGAACGTGAGGAAGTCCGTCGGCTTGGAGATGACCTGCTTGAGCAGGATGGCGATACCGACGGTAGGCAGCAGCGAGCCGACGGTGAACAGCGTCTTCATCGCGATGCCGTCCATGGGCATGTAGGTCTTCATGAGGTCGACCATGGCGGTGCCGCCCATGGTGATGATGAACGTCGGGAGGAACGAGCAGACGATGTGACCAATCCAAGGCAGAACGTTGTTGACCAGGTAGAGCTTGTGGAGATCGCCCTTCTCGAGCCACTTCCACCCCATGCCCTGCCACACCAGGTTGATGGTGGCGGTGCCATAGAAGAGCACAGTGCCGAGCGTGCCGACGGCGGCACCGAGGGATGCGGCCATGCCGGCAGCCTCAGCGGAGGCGGGATCGATGCCCGAGTTCTTGATGGCGAGGATCGCCAGCGGGATGCCGATATAGGACACGGCGCGGACGTCGGCGGAGACGGTTCCGCCGGGGGTCACGAGAGCGATGTAGACAACCTGGATGGCAGCGCCGACGAGGATGCCCGTCTGCATATCGCCCATGATGATGCCGACGATGAGGCCGGCGACCAGAGGACGACCCAGAGTGTAGTTGCCGATCGTCGTGCCGCCCATGCCAGGCAGTGATGCCAGGCAGGCGAACAGGCCGAACAGCGCGGCTTGGAATGCATTGATTGCCATGCTTTCCCCTTTCTTTATTCCTCAGCCCCTTTCACCAAGGGCTGTAGATACCAAAATGCGGCTGGCGCCTAACTAGAAGCCAAACTGACCGCGGAACTTGGGCCACTCACCGATGGACTTCTCCTTGATAAGGGCGAACTCGACCGTGTAGCCGGCGTTGGTGAGATCCTCGAGCGCCTGGGCCTCTTCCTGCGTGATCGACTGGTTGTTGCCGAGCTTGGTGGTGCCGGGACGATCGTTGCAGGGACCGACGATGATACGGTCCATGCCGGGCTTAAAGCCAAAATCGACGAGAAGTTCCTTCATGTCGAGCGGGTTCTTGGTGATCAGGAAGTACTTGGTGTCGGACTTGAGAACCTTCTCGGAGACCTCCTTAAAGTGCTCCTTGGTCCACACGAACGTCTTCTTGCCCGAGGCACTCTTGTAGGCCTCCTTGAGCACGGGGTTGGACGCTGCAGCGTCGTTGACGGCGATAAGACCGTCGCAGGGATACTCGAGGGCCCAACGGGTAACGGTCTGTCCATGGATCATACGGTCGTCAATACGGATGAACGAAATCATGCGTTCTCCCTTTCTTTATCACCGGGGGTCTTTCCTCTTAACCCCCGCTCCATCACAAAAATTTGGGCGGATGCGCTGCCTAGATGTCGTCGTCCTCGTCATCGGCGTCATCGGTCGGGACAACGAGCTCGGACATACCGTTCTTGCCCTCCTGCAGCATCATCTGCTTGAGGGAATCCAGGTCCATGGTGGCAAGCCCCATCATGGCGGTCATAGCCATGGGCAGATTCATACCGCCGAAGGCAATGGTGTGGGCGAGCAGGCCCTTCTCGGCCAGCGTGTTCATGGCATTGGTGAGCGGCGATCCGCCCAGGATGTCACCAAGCAGGACAACCTCGTCATCGGCGGTAACAGGAGCGAGCATCGCCTTGACGTTCTCGACATACTCGTCAGCGCCCATGCCGTCCACGAGACTCGTCGACAAGATGTTCGGGGCGTCATTGCCGAGCATCTTGAGGACACTGTGCAGTCCGGGAGCGAGCGTTCCGTGACTGACCATTACCAGATACCGCATGCGGTCTCCTCTCGACCTGCCGTGTGTCGCACGGCTTTGCTTTTTGCCGAGATTATTGTTGCGCCGGGGCATGTTCGGTACAAGAAAATAGTTGCGAACGGCAACTATTCATCGGTTAACGGTAGCAACTATTTTTGTGCCTAAATTATTTTTTCTTCCAATTATTTTTAAAATAGCAGGTAGATTGCCTGGTAAATGTTTTATGTTCCTTATGTACCATACATACCGACAAGAATCGGGCCTGACATCACCGGTTTGCCCCGCAGTGTCAGACCATGTCACGTACGCTCACGACATGGAGGTACCCCATGGACATGATCTCGTTTCTCGCCTCCGAACCCTTCGATCGCAGCGGTGATACGCCGCTCTATGTCCAACTTAAACATCGAATCGCCCTGCTTATCGCCAGCCAGGCGTTCGACACCAAGACGCCGCTGCCACGCGAGCTCGAAATCTGTGAGCGGCTGGAGTTATCGCGCGCGACCGTGCGCCGTTGCTTCCAAGATCTCGTCATCGAGGGGCGCGTGGTGCGCAAACGCGGGCAGGGCACGTTCATCAAGCCCCAAACCTCAGCGCCCGGCATCGACCTGGCCCTGAATTTCAGCGCGCGGATGCGCGAAGCGGGACGGGTTCCGAGCTCACAGATTCTCGCCTTTTCAAGCATACCGGCCGTCCGCGGCATCGCCTCCGGGCTCAAAGTGCCCGAAGGGACACCCGTCTGGGAGATTCGCCGCCTGCGTCTCGCCAACGACAAACCCATGGAGCTCAACTACGTCTATATCCCCGTGTCACTTTGCCCCGAGCTCACACGCAAAGACGTGGATGGCTCGCTCTACGCCTATATCGCGGAAAAGACCGGCATCCTGCCCGCAAGCGTCGATGCCGTCTACGAGACGGTCAACCTCGACAAGCATGAGGCGCGCCTTTTGGGACAGAACACCGGTAAGGCGGCGATGCGCATCGTGCGTTCGACTTACGACAAGACGGGAACCCCGTTCGAGGTAGGCGTGCTCATCAGCTGCGACGGTCAGGCAAAGCTGCACGTGCACATCGCCGCCGACAAAACAACCTTCACTGCCACAGCCCAATAAATCCAAAACGTGGGCGCTGTCGTTCAAACGAACGACGGCGTCCAAGTTGTATAAATCT
>URVD01000022.1 GCA_900551195.1 uncultured Collinsella sp. | reverse complement strand
CCCATCCCCAGCCGCAAAACCCGTAGAAGGCAAACGAGAGTACCAGCGCCGAGAGCGGACAGGCGGCAAGCGTCGCGCCGTCAAATGCCATGCCGATCGCGGTTCCCACCGTCTACCCACTCCTCTTTTCGTTCGATTCTTTGCTCGAGCCGTCACTCGGGCCCTCGTTCAAATCGTTCGCGCCGCCTTTGCGCGGCAGACGGCCGGCAATCGTCTCGCGCAGTGCGCACCATTTATCCGCCAGGCACACAATCCATGCCTCACGACACGTCGGCGGCACCGGTACCAGCGGAAACATATGCCGTACGATAATATTCCGCTCGCGCGGCGTCAGCTCAAAATCTTCCTCCGCACGCGCCAAGGCAAAAAACGGGTGACGAAAGCCATGCAGTCGATGGCTTGGGTCGGGATCGTGCCAGTCATAGAGAAAGTAATCGTGCAGCAGGGCCCCGCGCAGCAGCGATAAGCGGTCGACGGAGATACCGACGCGGCCCAGGCGCTCGGCAAAGGACAGACTTGCCCGCGCTACCGAGGTCACATGCGTATAGACCGTCACATCGCCATGTTGGATAAACTCATGCATCAGGTCCAAGCGGCCCGCCTGGGCAAGCTGACGGGCGGCATCGTCGACCTCGCGCGCGATTTTCTCGGCACGAACGGTATCGGACATGCGGCCTCCTTCCGGCGGCGCTCGGCGGCAAGCCGCGGCCTGCGCGCAATGAATAAAATCATCATCGAATTTACCAGTATGGCATCGGACAAAACGTTTTGCCCCACCAGTTGGCGAATTACCGCGCCGCCGTCACATATCAAACGCCAAAATGTGCGAGACTGTCTTGTGCAATTGTGCCGGCCGAGGGAGTGCCGGCGCACGATTCGCATGGAGTAACCCACAACGATGCTGCTTACGCAAACGACAACGCCCGAGGACGTCAAGGCTCTCGATCGCGCCGAGCTTCCGCTGCTCTGCGGCGAGATCCGCCACGCCATCCTCGAAAGCTCCGCCGCCGTCGGCGGGCACGTTGCCCCCAACCTGGGCGTCGTTGAGCTTACGGTTGCGCTCCATCGCGTGTTTAACTCCCCCATCGACAAGATTGTCTTTGATGTTTCGCACCAGACCTACGCCCACAAGGCGCTGACTGGGCGCGCGTACACTTATATCGACCCGGCACGCTACGGCGAGGCCTCTGGTTTTGCCAATCCTGACGAGTCCGAGCACGACCTGTTCGCCATGGGCCACACCTCCACGTCGGTGAGTCTGGGCTGCGGCTTGGCGCACGCTCGTGACCTGGCGGGCGATGCGTACAACGTCATCACCATCATTGGCGACGGTTCGCTTTCGGGCGGTCTGGCGTTTGAGGGCTTTAACAATGCCGCCGAGCTCGACAGCAACCTGATCATCATCGTCAACGATAACGACCAGTCCATCGCCGAAAACCACGGTGGCCTGTATCGCAATCTGGCCGAGCTGCGCGCCAGTAACGGCACCTGTGAGCGCAACGTTTTCCGCGCGATGGGGCTCGACTACTGCTATCTGGACACCGGCAACGATGTGTTGGCCCTGGTCGACACGCTGCAGGAGCTGCGCGATATCGATCATCCCATCGTGCTGCACGTCTCCACCGCAAAGGGCAAGGGCTTTGAGCCAGCCCAGAGCGACCCCGAGCGCTGGCATCATGTGGGTCCGTTTGACATGGCGACTGGGCGCAAGCTCTGCCCGGGCCATCCGAGCGAGCCTGCGCCGCGCACCTATGCCGACATTACGGGCGAGGCGCTCAGCGCCGCCATCGAGCACGATCCGCAGGTCGTGGGCATCACGGCCGCCACGCCCTACATCATGGGCTTTACACCCGAGCTTCGCGCCGCCGCCGGCAAACAGTTCGTCGATGTGGGCATTGCCGAGGAGCACGCCGTGACCTTTGCCACCGCGCTTGCGCGCTCGGGTGCCAAGCCAGTCTTTGGTGTGTACGGCACGTTTTTGCAGCGCGCCTACGACGAGCTGTGGCACGACCTGTGCCTCAACGATGTCCCCGCAACCATCCTGGTGTTTGGCGCATCGATCTTTGGCACCACATCCGAGACGCATCTTTCGTTCTTTGATATTTCTATGCTGGGCGCTCTCCCCAATATGCGTTACCTGGCGCCTTCCTGCATGGAGGAATACCTATCCATGCTGAGCTGGTCGCTCGACCACCGCGAGCATCCCGTGGCGATTCGCGTGCCGGGCATTGGCTTGGTAAGCCGCCCCGATCTTGCGCCTGCCGAGGACGCCGATTACGGCGCCGTTCGTTACAACGTGGTGTGCCAGGGTCGCGACGTGGCCGTGCTCGCGCTTGGCGATTTCTTTGAGCTGGGCGAGCGCGTGGCAAACCGTCTGACTGCCGAGTACGGCATCGAGGCCACGCTCGTCAACCCGCGCTATGCAACTGAGCTCGACCGCGAGTTCCTCGACAGCCTTGCCGCCGAGCATCGCGTTGTCGTCACCCTCGAGGACGGCATCTTGGACGGCGGCTGGGGCGAGCGCGTCGCGTGCTACTTGGCCTGCACGCCCGTGCGCACGCGCACCTTTGGCATCGCCAAGGGCTTCCCCGACCGCTACGACCCCAACGAGTTGCTCGCTCAGAACGGCATGACGGTCGAGAACATGGCCGCCGAAGCCGTAAGGCTACTCAACGAGTAAAAAACCTCCGCAAGGGAAGCACCCCTGCGGAGGTTTTTATTTTCGCGCGCGATTATCTCAATCTGTAACATCTAGGGCCCGAATTCCCGTCTAACTGTTACAGATCTAGACAAACCGTCTTTGCCCCTGACCTTTGTCTCAATCTGTAACAGATAGAGACCTTTTGGCCGTCTAACTGTTACAGATCGAGACATTCGAATTCCCCTGAAGAGAAAATCTCAATCTGTAACAGTTAGAACCCATTTCCTCGTCTACCTGTTACAGATTGAGACAAAGCAGCGAGACAGGCCACCACATCTGCAAGAACCACCACAAAGGTGCCTGTCCCTTTATGGTAGGTAGAATAACCCATAAGGTAAGTATGTTTCTGAGTTATTTCGTGTTGACCCATTTGAGCGGGATAGGGTATAACTCTACTCAACCGCTAGGGATTTTATTGAGAAAGGTGTTCTACCATGAGCAAGAACCTCTCCCAGCAGGTCGTTCTCGACCGCCGCGGCTTCGTTGCCGCCACCTTCGCAACCGTTGCCGGCCTTGGTCTTGCCGGCTGCTCCGACACCAGCGCCGAGGCCGACAAGGGTTCCGCCGTCGGCTCCTCCAAGAGCTCCGAAGATACCGAGGCTTCCACCACGCTCGACGCCAAGGCATTCGACAAGCTCGTCAACGACGGCCCCAAGGCCGATGATGACGCCATCGCCGCCAGCACCTGGGCCACGGCCGTCAAGGACGCCGGTGTCTTTAAGATCGGTGGCGTTCAGACCTCCACACTTTTCTCCCTCCTCAACGAGAAAGACGGTCAGACCCGCGGCTTCGACGCCGGTATCGCACAGCTCCTGTCCAACTACATTCTGGGCGAGAACAAGGTCGAGATCACCCAGGTGACCTCGGACACGCGCGAGTCCGTCCTGCAGAACGGCCAGGTCGACGCTGTCTTTGCCACCTACACCATCACTGACGAGCGCAAGAAGCTCGTCTCCTTCGCCGGTCCCTACTACTACACCCAGCAGGCTATCCTGGTGCTCGCCGACAACGACGACATCAAGAGCGTCGACGACCTGGCCGACAAGAACGTCGCCGTCCAGTCCGGCTCCAACGGCCCCGCCATCCTGGAGGAGTTCTCCCCCAAGGCCAGCCAACAGGAGTTCAAGACCGACGAGGAGGCCCGCCAGGCACTTCAGCAGGGCCGCGTTGACGCCTACGTCATCGACAACAACATGCAGCAGAGCGCCCTGGTCCGCGAGCCCGGTAAGTACAAGATTGCCGGCAAGCCCTTCGGCAGCAAGGAGCCCTATGGCATTGGCCTGCCACTCGATTCCGACGGTGTCGCCTTTGTCAACGACTTCCTTAAGAAGATCGAGGATGATGGCACTTGGACCGAGCTGTGGCAGATCTGCATCGGCGACCGTACGGGCGACACCAATGTTCCCGAGCTGCCCGAGATCGGCGCCTAGGCAGCGAGCCTGGTAACGGCCGCAACGAAACCATATGGAAACGCATGATGCGCTTTATTGCGGTAAACTGTTTCCTCACTGAGTTGTCGGGGCTTCCGTACACACGGGAGCCCCTTTCCTTATCGGCAGGAGGTCCGCATGAGTCTCTCCGAGCTCTGGTCGCTCTATGGCCAGAACTATATCGACGCGCTGCTAGCAACCTGGGGCATGACGCTTGAGTCGTTTGCCATCGCCATGGTGCTGGCCGTCGCCGTCACCGTGATGCGCGTGTCGCCGCTCAAGCCGCTGCGCGTCTTTGGCGACCTGTATGTTCAGGTCTTCCGTAACATCCCCGGCATCGCGCTGCTCATTATCGTCGTCTACGCGCTGCCGCCGCTCAAGGTCGTCCTGCCCTACCGCACCTGCGTTATCGTCGCCACGGTCCTTTTGGGCTCGGCCTTTGGTTCCGAAAACTTTATGAGCGGCATCAACACCGTCGGCGTCGGCCAGGTGGAAGCCGCCCGCTCGCTCGGCATGAGCTTCAGCCGTATCCTCGCTAAGATCGTGATTCCGCAGGCGCTGCGTTCGAGCGTGCTGCCCATGACCAACCTCTTTATCGCCGTCATGCTCACCACCGCGCTCGGCAGTCAGGTGCCGCTTAAACCGCAGGAGCTCACCGGCGTGGTGAGCTACATCAACACGCGCTCGCTTGGCGGCGTCGCCGCGTTCTTTATCTCGGCGCTCGGCTACCTGGGCACGGCCTTTGTGGTGAGCCACATTGGCAACTACATCGATAAGAAGGTGAGGATCCTCCGATGAGCAAGCATTCCACCTCCGCGCTCACCATGCGCGATGCGCTCTACGAGGCTCCCGGCCCCAAGATGCGCGCCAAGATTCGCATCGGCACCGCCATCTCGCTTGTTGCTGTCGCCGCGCTCGCCATCCTGGTACTGCAGCGCTTTTATGTGACCGGTCAGCTTTCGGTCCACTATTGGTATTTCTTTACGCACCTCACTACCTGGAAGTTCTTGCTTGCCGGCTTTGAGGGCACCGTTAAAGTCGCACTCACCGCTGGCGCCATCGCGCTGGTGCTGGGCTTAGCCCTTATGCTCGGCCGCACCAGCGGCATCAAGCCGCTACAGCTGGTCTGCCGCGTGCTCACCGATTTCTTCCGCGGTGTGCCGAGTCTGCTGTTCATCTACTTCTTCTTTTTGGTGCTGCCCCAGTACAAGATCGCGCTACCGTCGTTTTGGATGCTCACGCTTCCCGTCGCGCTCGCCGCAGCTGGCGTACTTGCCGAGATCTTCCGCGCCGGCGTCAATGCCGTGCCGCGCGGTCAGGTCGAGGCAGCCCAGGCGCTCGGTCTCTCCAAGGCCAAAATCACCTTTAAAATCGTATTGCCCCAGGCGATTCGGTTTATCATTCCGTCGTTGATTTCGCAGCTCGTGGTCGTAGTCAAAGACACCACCGTCGCCTATGTGGTGAGCTACCCCGACCTCATGCAAAATGCCCGCGTGCTCATTACCAACTACGATGCCCTCGTGTCGGTCTACCTGGTGATCGCAGTCATCTACATCCTCATCAACGTCGCGATCAACAAGGCCGCTGTCTATGTTTCGCACAAGACCGGCGCGACCATCATCCGCTAACGCTTTACCATTTCTAGTCATAAGGAGCCGAGCACCATGGCACAGAGCACCTCTTCCACCGGCAATCAGCCGCTGATCGAGCTCAGGCACGTCGATAAGCACTATGGCGATCTACACGTCCTCAACGACATCAATCTCTCGGTTGACCGCGGCGAGGTCGTCGTTGTGATCGGACCCTCGGGCTCAGGCAAATCGACCATGTGCCGCACCATCAACCGCTTGGAGACCATCGACTCGGGCGAGATCCTCATCGAGGGCGAGCCCTTGCCGCAGGAAGGCAAAGACCTTGCCCGCATGCGTGCCGAGCTGGGCATGGTGTTTCAGCAGTTCAACCTGTTTGCGCATATGACCGTACTGCAGAACGTCATGCTGGGGCCGGTCGATGTACTGGGCGTGTCCAAGGAGGAGGCTCGTGGGCGCGCCATGGACCTGCTGAGCCGCGTGGGCGTTGCCGAGCAGGCCGATAAGGTGCCCGCACAGCTCTCGGGCGGCCAGCAGCAGCGCGTGGCCATCGCCCGTTCACTCGCCATGCAGCCCAAGGCCATGCTCTTTGACGAGCCCACAAGCGCCCTTGATCCCGAGATGATCAACGAGGTACTCGAGGTCATGGTCCGTCTGGCCCAGCAGGGCATGACGATGATCGTCATCACGCACGAGATGAACTTTGCCCGCCGCGTGGCCGACCGCGTCGTGTTTATGGCCGACGGCCAGATTGTGGAAACCGGCACGCCCGACGAGTTCTTCGACCACCCCCAGACCAAGCGCGCCCAGGACTTCCTCAACTCCATCAAGGGTCACTAACCCAATTGCCACGCGGGCAAATTCATCAGTAACGTTTGCTCCGCGCCACCCCTGTGCCATGTCCACCCGGATTCGAAAGCTACGCCCATGATCGGAACCCGCACCTCATCGTCCTACACTCCGCACGTCGACGTCGATCCCGCCGACCGTCCGCTCATCCTGGTCGCACCACGCTGGGAAGAAGCGAAACCCTATTTGAGCGAGACGCTCTCCCCCAACGAGGAGATTGCGAGCGTCTTTGTCGATGCCATTCTTGCCGCCGGCGGCCTGCCGCTGCAGATGTCCATCACCGAGGACATTGAGGTCATCCGTCATTACGTCGATATCGCCGACGGCATCGCCATTCCCGGCGGCCCCGATGTCAATCCCAAACGTTGGGGCGATGATCGACCCTACGACCCCACCCTCTGCTGCGAGATCCGCGATAGCTTTGAGTTTAAGCTGGTCGGCGAGGTGCTCCGCGCCAAAAAGCCGCTCTTTACCACCTGCCGCGGCACGCAGTTGCTCAATGTCGCCACCGGCGGCACCCTGTGCATGGACGTGCCAAGCCTGGGCGCGCGCGAGGGCCGCACGCAGTGGCGCCATACCCACGTGCTCAACGACCCCGTGCATCCCGTCGAGGTCGTGCCGGGCTCGTTGCTGGAGCGCGCGCTTGGCGGGCACAGGCTTATCCAGACCAACTCCGCACACCACTGCTGCATCGATCGTCTGGGTAAAAGCACGCGCTTGGTCGCCAAGGCAACCGACGGCGTGCCCGAGTGCATCGAAGTCGAAGGCCAGCCGTTCTGCCTGGGCGTGCAATGGCACCCTGAGTACACGTGGAAGACGCTCGAGACCGACTTTGACCTGTGGAAGTCGTTTGTCGAGGCAGCGGCCAAGGTTAAGCGGGCTCGCTAGCTCGCGAATCACACAGGCTTAAACCTTCCATGCCAGGGGGTGTTCCTATAGTTTTGTCAACTGGGAAATGCTCTCCGTGCGACCGAATCGCGGCATGCTGACGCCAAGCCATTAGGCCGGTGGGCTTCAGTCTGCTCGGTGCGTTTCGGCTAGGCTGCGTAAGGCACCCTGTCTCGCATGACCGCGTAGATGACCTTCAGTCTCTTTCGCGCCAGCGCCTTGAGCGCCTTGCCGTGCGACATGCCCCGCTCCCGGCACCTGGTGTAGTAGTCGCCCCATCTCCCCTCTGTCCGGGTAAGGCAGTTACATGAGAATATGAGCAGGTTCTTCAGCCTCTTGTTGCCTTGGCGCGATGCCGTCACCGAGGAGATCGAGGTTCCCGACTGGCGGTTGCGCGGCGCCAGGCCGCAGTACGACGCGAGCCTGTCGTGACTGGGGAAGTCTTCGATGTCGATGGAGATCGCAAGCTCGGAAGCGGTTTTGGGCCCGATGCCCGGCACCGTCAGGAGGCATCGGTAGGTATCGTCGCCCTCGAGCAGGGCGGAGATCTCCGCCGTGATCGCCTCGATCTCCGCCGAGTTCTCGGATATCCTGCGCGCGAGCAGTTTCACCGCCCGGTCCTCGGCGGCGACGACCGACGCATCCGGCCTTGTCGAGGAGGTTGTCGAGCGGACGAGGGCCTCGATCTTACCGCGCGCCGCCCCACGCGTGAGCGCCGCCGCCCTGCGGGGCCCGGCGTCGGCTACCGACCAGGCCCCGCCGAGGGATGCCATGAGCCTCAGCTGGGGCCCGTCGGACAGGTCGACCAGTGCCTCGAAGGCGGGGCACGATTCCAGCAGGATGCTGCGCAGCCGGTTCTTATTCCTAGTGTTCTCGCAGGTCAGGAAGTTCCTCTGGGCGGCCAGCGCCCTCGCCGCCGCAATCGTCGGACCCGGGTCTCCGACCGGCAGGAGCGCGTCGGGGATGCCAAGCGCCGTCTTCGCGATGACCATCGCGTCTCGCTCGTCGGTCTTGGCGTCGCCGGCGAAGAGCCTGGCGGCCCCGTGCGCCGCGAGTCCCGGCAGGTACGCCGCCGACATCCCGGCCGCCCTGGCGCGGGCGAGCGCGAGGGCGCCTATGTTGCGCGACTGGTCGACGACCACGAGCGCATCGGGGAAGCGGCCGAACAGCGAGTCCAGGTCGTCCTCCCTGTTCGCGACGGGGGTGCTCAACAGCACCTCGCCATCTCGAGTCGCGACGCATGCCCAGTGGGACGATTTCCCGACATCGAGCCCGATGACGGCTTCCGGCATTCTAATTGGTGCCACGGTGGTATCCTCCAATCGGTAGGCCGATCGGAACCCCTCCCCGCGACACCCACATTACCTGGCCGTGGCGCTTGCGCCCGGCAGTTTCCTATCAGTCGTCCGGAGCGGCGAGCGCCCCCGGTGGCAACACCCCCCGGGCCCTCTACGGGGCAGGGGCAGACGGCCATCCGGAGGCGCCCGATCGGCGGCCCCTCGGGGCTTGCCCGTATCGTAGGCAATGCGCCGAATGCTCGCCATCGAAATTTATCGATGGCCTATTTCAGACTGTAATGGGTTCCTCAAGTGAGTCTACTGGTATAGACAACAGTACTAACGGGGATGCCGGCACAGACGCCGGTAACCAGAACAGCGACGATGCTGCGAGCGACGACGATGCTCGGCCGGAGGAGCAGTCCAAGTACGAGTCGCAGGCGGAAGATAATGATGCGATGGATGTTAACGCTGTCGCGTCAGCCGAGGAGGCTGCAGAGAGCGAAGAGACAACCACAGCTATTACTAACATTACTAACGCCGATGATTTGTCAGCTAAGCTTCAAGGCGTTGGGGAAAACCAAACTGCCTGCTTCGAGCTTACAGCTGATATTGACTATGCTGGTGAAATCAAACTTGAGAAGAGCGGCAGCAATATAACGCTGAACTTAAACGGGCATAAGATCAAGTGCTTGAACACCGACAAGCCGTTATTTGATGTTGCTAACGGCGCAACACTTACAATTAAGGACGAAATTAAGGACTCCGCGCCGGTGACTGAGACGGTCAACGATGTCCAACAGCTGACTGATCAGGGGCAGAAGCTGGATCCCAATAATTATGGCAAGAAAGTCGAGCTAAATTACGTTGGTGGCATTCCGTCTAATCTTACCTACTACGTGACCAAATCGACTCCGAGTGGTACAGGGACAATCGAGACGCTTGTCAGACATAACGTCGATATTAAGGGCGCCATCGTGGCGTGCGACGGCAACGCAAATCTAAAGCTCATCAATCTGTATAACAACAACGGCAAGGGTGGCACGTTTAACCTTGTGAGCGGCGTGATCACGCAAAAACAAGGCAGCAGCGTTAGCAGCTTGGTCTATGCCGAGAACGGCTCTACCGTCAACATGCGCGGCGGCTATGTGTGTGGAGCTTCTGGCTCGGGTGCGGGCGGCGGAATTGAAATACACGGTAATTCGACCCTCGAGGTTTCCGGTGGCGTAATTGCCGGCAACAGTGCTCCTAGTGGCGGTGGTGTGTATGCTAAAGACTCCACGGTCAACATAACTAATGGCGTAATCTCCGGCAACAGCACGCTTGCTACTGGTGTTGGTTTCGGCGGCGGCATCATGGCCGAAGGCTGCAGCGTTACTGTTTCTGGTGGCTACATTACTAACAATAAATATGCCAATTACTGTGGTAACGATGGTAATGGCGATCATGGCGGTGCTGGACTTGCTGCTAAAAACGGTACTCATGTCACCATTTCGGGCGGCCAGATCACGGGCAACTATTCTGAGGAAGCCGGCGGCGGCGTCTATGTGACCGACATCGAACACCAAGGGGCGAGCTCGCGCAAGACAATGGCATGGCTCAACATTACGGGGGGAACTATTGCCTCTAACGTGAGTTTTCGCTCTGAGGGTGCCGGCATTCGCGTGGGCCAGATGGTTGACGCGATGATAAAAGGAGCGTCAAATTCAAATCCAGTCTATATCACTAATAACCACTGCATGTCTCGCTTTGACTGGGGTGGAGGCGGCATCTTCGTCCAGGGCGATTCTAAGGTCGCGTCTAATGCTGGTAGGCTATTTGTCTATAACTCCTATATAAGCAGCAATGAGGCCGGTGGCTACGGTGGCGGCGTTGCGGTTTGCCCGACGGGTAAGACTTTGGTGACAGGCACCGACGGCACGGCGATTTTCGGTAATACTTCTGCCGGAAATGAGCAAAACGCGAACGATTACGAATCCGTGAGTAATACAGGCAATAACGGCACCCCCCATCTTTCCGGCGGTGGTCACGGTAAGGACCAGGACTCCGACGCCTACAATGCCGAAGTGTTTCGCAAAAACGGCCACGCGGACTTCTTCCTTGCGGCGGAGGGTCATACGACTCCGATCGCGGCGGTGATTGGCAAAATGCTTGGCGGCGGCGATGCTAAGTATCGGGGAAGCTTAGAGCTTCAGAAAGCCATTACTATCCCCGCTAACGGTGGCGTGCAGGTATATAACAGCATCGGCCTGAGTTCGGATGTTAAGGCTCAAGACCCCGAGGCGATCAATGCGCGAAAGGCTGCGCTAGAGGCGGGCGCGACGTTTATCACGGGCAATTATTCCTGGAACCATGGCGGCGGCATCATGTCGAACGGCGACCTGTACATGGGCGCGCCTGAGGACACGTATGTCTATCCGAGCCTCAAGCTCAAGGCGACCAAGAAGCTGGAAGGCCGCAAGCTCAATGATGGGGAGTTCTCCTTTACGGTGTATCGCAAGGATTCAGACGACCCTTTGGCTGGCACGACAGCTGGCACGACATTCAATCGCGACGTTTGCACCGAGGTTGGAACAGCAGCAAATGATGCAGAAGGCAGCATTACGTTTGACCTTGGTGAACAATTCGCATCGAGTGGCGCGGGTAACGAAATCACATACTACTTGGTCGAAGATCCCGGTGGTGATTCTGGCATCACGTACGACTCCAGCGTGTATAAGATTGTGGTGACGGCCGAAGATACCAAGACCTTGCTCATGTCTGTTCCGAGTAAAGAAAACTCAAGCCAACTGAAGGATCTTTACATCCATAACTACACGATTAAAAACGTCGGTGTAACCAAGTACGAATTCCGCGAGTCGTCTGGGAAGTGGGAGAACGTAAAAGCGAGGAGCAAGGTGCAGAAGAGTGGAGACTATTATCCAATTATCTGTGAGGGTGACTCCACGACTTTCACTAACAAGTTCACTCCGTACGACTCGAAGGGCTCCTGGACGCCTATGGCGACTAAGGTCGTTGAGGGTGGCGAGATGAAGGAGTTCACGCTCCAGCTTGCGACCGACACAGATTTTACGGATATCGTTAGCAGCAAGTCCACCACTGCCGACGGCGACAAGTCCCAGACCCTGAGCTTCGACAAGATTGATTACAAACTCGATCAACTCGACCAGCTCGCGTCTGGCCCCACTGGCCGTGGTGCTTCCAAGACCTTCACGTACTACGTGCGCGAGAAAGACGACGGTTCGCTGTTCTCGCACTATACGTACGACAAGTCGGTCTATCAGATTACGGTTAACGCGACTGACGACTCTAACCACCATATCGACGTCACTGCGACCTACAAGCAGATTCAGGATCGTGATGGCAATGAAGTGACCACTGACACGCCCCACGACCTCACCGGCAAGTCCACTCCCACCTTCACCAACACCTACTCCACCTCTTTGCCCCTTTCTGGTATGTCGGGCGTCACTCTGACGTACCTTGCCGGCGCGGCGATGCTTTGCGTCGCTGCGGCCTGGATGCACGTTCGTCGCAAGGCGAGCGCGAGGGGAGGTGAGCGTCGTGAATAAGAAAGTTTGCTCCTTCCCGATCTTGTTTGCGCTGCTTGCCCTCCTGATCGGCACCTGCGCGGTTGTGTTCCCCGCATCCGCGCAGGCCGCGCCGACCTCGACCGGTTCCATCACGGTGAGCGGCGCCGTGGCGAGCAACTACGACGCCTACCAGATCTTTAGCGCCAACGTCGTCGACGGCGACGGCGACGCCAAGACCTTTACCGACCTCGCTTGGGCAAGCGACGCCGCGCGCGACGCTGTCCTGCCTGTGCTGCACAGCGCCGGCATGCCCAATTCCCAGACCACCGCGCAGGAAGCTGCCGAGTGGCTCAACACCGATTCCCACCTTACGAGCGCGCTGAGCGCACAGCTCGCTCGTTCCCTCCAGAGCTCTGGCGCCGTGCCCGTGGCCCTTAACGCGGGCACGGCGGCCGAGCTGCCCTGCGGCTACTGGCTCATCGTCGCCAGAGACGACGCCATCGCCCAGGGCGAGGCCGGCACCGCGCCGATCATGGCGCTGGTGGGCGGCAACGCCGTCACCGTCAAGCCCAAGGCCGCGACGCCCAAGGTCGCCAAGCACGTGCTGGAGGACAACACCGCCGCATGGCAGAAGGCCGCCGACGCCACGGTCGCCGACGACCTGTACTGGCGCCTCTCTGCCACGGTCCCGGCCGGGCTCACCGCCTACGACACCTATACGGTGCAGTTCGTCGACACCATGAGCGCGGGGCTCGACCTCTCCAAGGTCGCCGCGAGCATACACGTGTACGTGGCGGCGGGAGCGGACGGCGGCTTCGACGCCGTTGCCACCGGCAAGGACGGACGCGCCGGCACTAAGGCCGCGAAGGGCTGGACCGACATCACGGCCCAGTGCGCCACCAAGGTGGCCGCGGACGGGACCTTCATCGTGCACACCGGCGACCTGGTCGCCGCGCTCGGCGGGGCCGACGCCTTCGCCACGGGCGCCCGCGTGGTCGCTGTGTACAACGCGCCGCTCAACAGCGCATGCAACCACGGCATCGCGAAGGGCAACCCCAACGAGGCCTACCTGCGCTACCCGCGCTCTCCCTTTGCCGACCAGTCCGGCGACGCCGGCTTCACCAGCACGCCGAGCGACGATGCATGCGCCTACGCCTGGGATCTCGCGCTCACCAAGCGCGGCAGCGACGGCGACAAGCCGCTGCCCGGGGCGGTCCTGAGCATCACCGACGACCGCGGTCGCGCGCTGGCGGCCGACGGCACGTGGGATGCGGAGGGCAAGGCCACCGTCACCACGGGCGAGGACGGCCGCGTGACCGTCTCGGGCGTGGACTCGGGCAAGCTGGAGGTCCGCGAGCTCAAGGCGCCCAAGGGCTACACTGCCTTTGAGGGCACGCGCTCCGTGACGGTCAAGGCCGAGGGCCTGGACGTCGACCAGGTGGCCGCCGCCAAGCCCAAGCTCACCATCACGGCCGAGTCGCCCCTACGCGCCGACAGCGCGGACGGGTCGACGGGCAGCCTGGAGGCGTCGCTCATCAACACGCCCACCGGCACACCCCCTAGCATTACCACCGGAGGCTTTATGCCCTCGACTGGCGATATGGCAATGTACGCCGCGGTCGCCGCAGCGGTCGCCGGAGCCGCGCTCATCGTGGTCGCGCTCCTGGTCAAGCGGGGAGGTGGCAGCCATAAAGAGTAGCTGGCAGCCCCACAGAGAGCGGGGCGAGACGTAGCGAATCAGATGCACAGACACAGACAGATGATGATCGATCAAATGGGAATCAAGCAGAAAGCAGAGGAAAAGAAGATGAGCATGAGCAAGAACATCGCACGCCTGGCAG
>URVD01000021.1 GCA_900551195.1 uncultured Collinsella sp. | reverse complement strand
GATGAGCACACGCTGGGGGCCGGCGAGCTCGCCTGCCTCAATCTTGCGGACAGCACGGCTCGAGATCGCCTGCGCCAGATGCAGCGAACCCACCGAGTGAATCAGCTCGGCTGAGCCCAGCACCGCATTGATCTTATTGGTCTGCAGGTTGCCGATCATATCGAAGCGCACCTCGGGCAGCTCCGGATGCTCCGCCAGACCCGCGAGCTTGCGAACCAGCTCCTGCGGGCGGTTCTCGGCAAAATGGCGATACCCCGCCTGGATGGCGGCAACGGTCTCATCGACACCAACGGTCTTGGACACGGCAATGAGGCTCGCGGCATCGTGGGGACGGCCTGCGCGATCGAGCGCCGCATAAAAACGTTCCAGAATCTGCTCGCGGCGAGCGCGCATCAAGTCCAAATAGTTATCCATTGCTAATCGCCTCCGCTGACAGCCAAACAAGTAGTCCCATGCTAACGCAAGAGCGCGGCCCCGCATGTGCAAGGCCGCGCTCACTTAGGTATTTACAATCTTTCGACGAACGGGGTTACTTACTCCTCGTCGTCCTCGCCATCGTCCTCGTCCTCAAGATGATCGAGCAGGTAGCGAAGACCCTCGCTGACCTCGTTAACGGGCACCTTGGCAACGTAGCGTGCATCGACGGCGGGCCTCATGATAACACCCTCGCCCGAAGGCACGCGCATGCTCTCGAGCTCATCCTCATCAGTGCAGGCGATATCACCGGCAGTCATACGCTGTCCGGTCAACAGGAAGGTCAGACGGCAGGCGGCATCGATGGAAATCGAGGCGATGCGATCGAGATAGCGCGATACCATGATGGCGCGGCGCAGGTCGTCATAGTTGCTGTCGTCGTCCATAAAATCGCCCGTGTCCATGCGGTTAAAGGTGCGGAAGAACTTCTCGTAGGCGGCGTGCACTGGCTCGTCCTCGACGGCCAAGTTGCAGATGATGGACATGTCGTTGGTGACGAGCGCAGAAAGCGAAGAGCCCAGTACCTGGTAGACGGCCTCAGCCTCGGCCTCGACCGTGCCGACAAGCTCCTTGGGCAGCGAGATGTCGGCCTTGATCATATGACGCGTGGCGCGGCAAATCTGGCGAACCTTATCGGTCATGCGCTGCAGGTTAAAGTCGACGTAGATGATCGTCTGCAGCAAGCGAAAGTCGGAGGCGACCGGTGACTGCGTGGCAATCAGGTTGTAGCAGACGGCCTCCAGGTTGGCGCAGCGTGCGTCAATCGAAAGCGTGCGCTTCTTGGTCTTGGTGGCGAGCTTGCGGTCGTCGGTCACATAGGCCTTCACGGCATCGTGGAGGGCCAGATCGACGGCCTCGTAGATGCTCAGCATCTCGTGACGGGCCTCGATGAGCTGACGGGAAAACAGTTTGCGCATGGTTCACTCCAATCAGTTGGGTGCGGTCATGCCGCCCGCACAGTGAATACGCACCGGACCAGATCCGATCGGCTTGGGACTAGTCGCACCGATCAGCCAAAGCGGCCGGTGATATAGTCTTCCGTCCGCGAGTCCACCGGGCTGGTGAAGATCGCGTCGGTTTGACCATACTCGATGAGCGTAGCGGGCTCGCCGGCAACTTCCTGCAAGAAGAATGCGGTGTAGTCGCTAATGCGAGCTGCCTGCTGCATTGAATGCGTGACGATGATGATCGTCATCTCGGGCGCCAGCTCGGCCATCAGATCCTCGACCTTAGAGACGGACGTGGGGTCGATGGCGGAGCAGGGCTCGTCCATCAGAAGAACATCGGGTTGCACCGCAAGCACGCGCGCGATGCACAGACGCTGCTGCTGACCGCCCGAGAGCGCCAAACCATCCTTGTTGAGCTGATTGGATACCTCTTTCCAGAGGTTGGCGCGCTTGAGCGATTCTTCCACGATGTCATCGAGGTCACTTTTGCTAGTCACGCCCTGCAGACGAGGGCCAAAGGCGACATTCTCGTAGATGGATTTAGGAAACGGGTTGGGCTGCTGAAAGATCATGCCCACGCGACGACGGAGATCGACCGGGTCGACACCCTCGACATAGATATCGTTGCCGTCGAG
Organism: uncultured Collinsella sp.; assembly: GCA_900551195.1. GTDB lineage: Bacteria > Actinomycetota > Coriobacteriia > Coriobacteriales > Coriobacteriaceae > Collinsella. Next base: position 12,058 of record URVD01000021.1, on the reverse strand, counting down.
CGTCATGGTGCCCTCGACGCGCGTGCCCTCGATCAGGTCATTCATGCGGTTGATGCAGCGCAAAAACGTCGACTTGCCGCAGCCCGAAGGGCCAATGAAGGCGGTGATGGCGTTTTTGGCGATGTTGAGGTCAAGCCCCGTCAGCGCATGAAAGTCACCGTACCAAAAGTTGAAATCCTTGGCCGTAATGGCCGCTTGCTCCAACGTGGGAGCGGACTGATAAACGGACATGGGACTCCTTAACTAGCGACGCTTGCGCGACAGGAAGCGCGCAAACAGGTTGAAGGCCAGAATGATCACCATCAGCAAGAGCGCGGTGCCGTAGGCTGCGTTCATGTTGATGCCGTCGTTGGCAAGCAGATACAGGTGAACCGTCATGGGGCGGCCGGAATCGAGCGGCGAAATAGGTAGATTGATGGCCTGCCCCATGGTATAGAGCACCACCGCGGTCTCGCCAATGGCACGGCCGATGGCGAGAACGATGCCCGTGGCAATACGGCCAAAGGCAGAGGGAAGCACGATCTTGGAGACAACCTGCCACTTGGTGGCGCCCAGGCCATATGCGCCCCAGCGGATATAGCGCGGAACGGCGCGAATGGCCTCTTCGGTGGTACGCATGACGATGGGAAGCATCAAGAGCGCGAGTGCCAGGGCGGCCGAGACCATCGAAAGACCCAGACCCATAGCCTCGACAAACAAGGCGTAGCCAAACAGGCCCATAACGATGGAGGGCACCGAGGCCAAAGCGTCAGCAGCGTAGCGAATGAGCTCGACGACCTTGCCCTGCTTGGCGTACTCGGCCAGATAGACGGCTGCCAGCACAGCGATCGGCGTGCAGATAAGCATGGCGAGCGCCGTCACGTAGACGGTCGAGACGATCGTGGGCCAAATTCCGCCCTCGGCGTTGACGCCCTGGGGCCAACCGAAGATAAAGTCGAGTGAGATATGCGGCAGGCCGTTAATGACCACGTAGGCGATGATGGCGACCAGCACCAGCGTGGTGATGTATGCCGCGGCACGGAACACGCCAAGCATGATCTTGTTGGACAGGTCCTTGTTGATGCGGCCCTTCTTGCCGTGGGAAAGGGCACGCTTGATGCGCTCGCGCGACGAGGTCGTATCGACCGTCGTGTCAACGGAATCGGACATAGCCTACCCCCTCTTCTTCTTGGAAATCAGACGGACGATGCCCACCAGCGTGGCGGAGATGATAAACAGGACCACGCCCATGCCGAACAGCGCCGAGCGATGCAGACCCGAGGAATAGCTCATGTCGAGCGCAATCTGGCTCGTGAGCGTCGAGATAGGGCTCGCAATGCTGTCGGGAATAACCGGGGCGTTACCCACGACCATGAGCACGGCCATGGTCTCTCCGATGGCACGGCCCATACCCAGCACGATGGCATCCACGATACCCAGCTTAGCGGCAGGTAGCACGACCTTATAGATGGTCTGCCACTTAGTAGCACCCATGGCATACGATGCCTCGCGAATGCCCATGGGAATGGAATTGAGGGCATCGATGGTGAGCGTGGTGATGGTAGGGACGATCATGATGGCGAGCACAAACCACGCCGTCAGCGCACCAAAACCAAGGCCGCCGGTCAGTTGTGCGATAAACGGGCGGATGATGATCATGCCAAAGAAGCCGTAGATGATGGAGGGTATGCCCGCCAGCAGGTCAACGGCGGGGCTGATGAGCTTGCGCACGCGCTTGCTGGCAATCTCGACCAGGTAAACGGCCGTACCCACGCCCAGCGGCACGCCCATGGCGAGCGCACCGACGGTCACCAGACCTGAGCCGGCAAGCAGCGACATGATGCCGTAGTGGCCCTCAGAGGGCGCCCACGTAAAGCTAAAGAAGTCCGCCAGACCGATGTCGGTAAAGACGGGCAGCGCCGAGTACGTGGTAAAGACAAAAATCAGGATGACGGTAACAACCGCCAAGAACGCGCAGGCAAAGAAAATCCACTGCAGCGCCTTCTCCTTGATATAGGTGCTGCGCGATACGAGCGCCAGCTCGCGCTTCTTGGGTGCCTGAGCATTCTGCTCAGTCTGGGAGTTTTCCTGTGCTTCCATGCTACTCACTCCCCTTCTCGTCGTTGGTGACGGGAATAAAGCCCGCCTCGCGAATCTGCTTGTCCATCTTTTCGGACGTCACGTAGTCGATGTAATCCTGCGCCTGCTGCGAAGGCGCACCCTTCACAAAGAAGTAAAGGTCGCGCGAGATGGGATAGCCGCCACTCGCGACCGTCTTCTCGGACGCCTCAACATGATTGACCGAGACGGCCTTGACCGAGGTCTTGGCGTTGAGGCTATCGACGAAGCCCAGCGAAATGTAGCCGATGGCCCCACGCGAACGAGATACCACGTCGCGCACCTGGCCCGTACCCGAAAGAACAGCCGAGCGGCGATCGAACGGCGTGCCATCCATCACGATGGTACGGAAGGCCTCGCGCGTACCGGACGCCTCGTCTCGGTTGATGACCTGAATCCTCAGGTCCTCGCCACCGACCTCTTTCCAATTGGTAATCTTGCCGGCGTAGATATCGCGGAGCTGCTCGGTCGAGAGGTTATCGACGGGGTTGTCGTCGTTCACGATGACCGCAATACCGTCGTGGGCAATGACGATGGGAGTCAGGCCCAGATCCTGTTCGTCGGCATTGAGTCCACGGGAGGAGCTGGCGATATCGGCCGTGCCGGCGCTGACGGCCTCGATCCCAGCGGAAGAACCCAAACCGGAAACGAGCACGTCGATGCCGGTCTCCTCCTTAAAGCCCTCGGCCGCAATCTCGGCGATAGGAAGGCAGGTCGTGGAGCCGGCCACGGTAATGGAAGAGGTAGAAGATCCCGAAGAACAGGCGCACAGCGTAAGCGTAAGCACAGCGGCGCTCAGGACCGATACGATCTTTCTCATAGCATCACGCCGATCGCAGCATGGCGCCCACAGGTGCCGTCCTCGTTACGGTAGGAATAAAAGCGGTCGTTCTGACGCACGGTCGAAAGCTGGGTATCCACGATATCATCCGCGTCGACACCGACATCTACCAGCGCCTCGCGAATGGCAGCGGAAAGATCAAGCATGCGAGAGGTATTCGCATCGATGCAAGAGAACTCGGCGGCAAAGCGATCCATGAGTTCCTGGGATACCTCATATTCGTCACCCAAGATATGGGGGCCGATATAGGCGGAAACGTCGCTCGCATCGCAACCGGCAGCATCGCAAAGCGCCTGGCACGCCTTGGCGGAAATACGTGCAATCGTGCCCTTCCAACCGGAGTGCACCACGGCAAATCCGCCGGGGGCCACCAGCACCACGGGAACGCAGTCGGCAAAGCAGAGCAGCACGGGCACGTTATGCGCCGTGCAGACGATGGCATCACAGCCCTCGGCAATCTGCTCGCGAACGTCCTCAAGGTCATCGGCGCCGTTCGAGGTCACCGCAACGATATGATCACCATGGACCTGATTGGGAACGAGCAGGTTGTGCTCGCACTCGGCGGCACCCATAGCCTCGAGCGCACGACAACGATTTTCTTGAACAGCAAAGGGGTCATCGCCAACATGCGAGCCCAAGTTGAGTGAGGAGTACGCATCTTCGGAAACGCCACCGGCGCGCTCGGTGAAGGCAAAGCGAACATCGGATGTCGCGCCCTCCACCAACGTAACTCCATCATGGTCGACACGCGAAACGTTGTCCGCACGTGCTGCCATACTAAAGCCTCCTAATAACACAAGTACCGCGGCATCGCCGCTACAGCCCGCGTTTATACGGCTGTCATACTTCCTTAAAAGGATACCCGCAGCGGTAGGGACCAAACGTAAAGGGAACGTAAGGAGATTGGAGGCTTTCGTTTACAAACGAGAAACAAAACGGGGTGCATCCAAATGGACACACCCCGTGCAGGTCGTTGAGAAAAACGAACTAGAAGCTACCGCGCTTCAGGAAGTCGGGAAGCTCGAACTGATCGTTGCCGAAGTTAGGAAGCTCGGTGCCACCGACGTTGCGGGTCGGAGCGGCCTGAGCCGGGCTCGTGGCAGGAGCGGTGCGCTGCGGCTCAGCGGAGGCAGCGGCCTTGCTCTGAGACTGCTGAGCAGCAAAGAGCTCGTCCTGACGGTTGACGTTGGAGTCGGAGAAGCCCGTAGCGATGACGGTGATACGCACCTGATCGCCCAGGGACTCGTCGACAACGGTACCGAAGATGATGTTGGCCTCGGGGTCGACGGCGTTGGCGACAACGTCGGCGGCGTCGCTGATCTCCTGGATGCCCAGGTCCTTGGAACCGGCGATGGAGAGCAGCACGCGCGTGGCACCATCGATGGAGCTCTCGAGCAGCGGGCTGGAGATGGCCTGCTGGGCAGCGTCGACGGCACGAGTATCCCCAGAAGAGGTACCGATACCCATCATGGCGGTACCGGCCTGCTTCATGATGGTCTTAACATCGGCGAAGTCCAGGTTGATGATACCGGGGACGGTGATGAGGTCGGTGATGCCCTGGGTGCCCTGGGAAAGGACGCCATCGGCAATCGCGAAGGCCTCGAGCATGGTGGTCTTCTTCTCGGCGATGTCGAGCAGCTTATCGTTAGGAATGACGATCATGGTGTCGACGCAATCGGAGAGGGTCTTGATGCCCTCCTCGGCGCTCTTCTTGCGCTTGCGGCCCTCGAAGGTGAAGGGCTTGGTCACGACGGCGACGGTCAGCGCACCGACCTCGTTCATCGCGATATCGGCAACGATGGGAGCAGCGCCGGTACCGGTGCCACCGCCCTCGCCGCAGGTGATGAACACCATGTCGGCGCCAGCGAGCGCCTCGGCAATGTCGTCGCGGGACTCATCGGCAGCCTTGCGGCCAACCTCGGGGTTGGCGCCGGCGCCCAGGCCGCGGGTAAGGTCGGTGCCGATGTGCACCTTGATATCGGCATCAGAGATCGCGAGTGCCTGAGCATCGGTGTTGATGGCAACAAACTCGACGCCGCGGATGCCCTCTTCGATCATTCGATTGACCGCGTTGGTACCGCCGCCGCCGACGCCGACCACCTTAATGACGGCAAGGTAGTTGTTGATCTCTGTCTCGTGCATGTCGGTCCTCCGAACAAAGGTTATAGCCATAGCATGGGTCGACCCCTGCGCACATTAACCTTCAGGTTGAAAGTAAATGCAAAGGTAAACCGTATTATGTTTGCACATTATGAACGTATCAGTCAAATAATTGACCGTGAAAACCAAACAAACCAGATAAACGGCGTGGTATGGCCCCTCAACAAAGCATCAACCAGCGCTACGAGGTCGGAGCGTTCCTAAATGTATAGTTACCCGGAGAGCGCACATTGATATACGTTACGCCCTCTACCTGCGAAAGCAGCTTGGTGACTACGCGCTCCTTCTTGACGATATCGTTCGAATCGCCCAGCGACACCTCAATGCCGTTATTGAGGTTTGCCGAGATGGCTTCGACCGAAGGCGTGGAAATATCCTTGACTTGTCCCAAGAACTCGCTCGAAAAACCACGCACATAATCCAAGCCAGCCTTAACGGCCTTGGAGCTCACCGCCTGGCCGGAAACCGGAGCGACATCCGCCGAGACATCAGTCAACAACACCGCGCCATAGTGCTTAGCGAGCGCCAGCGCGGCATCGATTCCGGTCAAGGTATTTGAGCCCTGCCCTGTCGTGATGACGTTGCCTTGGTCGTCCACTTCGACCGACGTCGACAGTGGGGCGATCCAGGTGTCATCATCCCCGATGGCCCAGGCAAGGTCATCGGAACTGATATAGGCAATTGCGATGACCTTGCGCTCCATCGGCGTAATGATGAGCGTATGCGGGAACTGACGCTGGACATCCACGCCCGAGACCCACGGATTCTGCTTGAGGTCCTCGGTAATCTGGTCGGGATCGACGTTAAAAAGCGACGTTCCCTCGGGCAAATCGATCAGCTGGATAGCATCGTGCTTCGTCACATGCTCGCTGCCTTGAATCTGAATATCAGTGGCGGTAAACAATCCAGAGTTGATCACCACGATGGCAACGACGACGAGCACGGCCAAGGCGGCCAGAACGCCGCCCACGATTTTGCCTTTGCCTGCAACGACAGAAGCGGCGTCTGATGTTTTATTTACCATCGCCCCAAGTGAAGATAACGGGTTGACGCTTTTTTTACCCGAAGGCTTCTTGGCGGTAGCCGGCACCGATGTCAGCGAGCGCGGTTTCGATGCGCCCAGCGTGCGACTTGGACGCGGCGCTTTAGTTCCCGTCGAGGGCTTAGGAGTTGCCATGGGACGGGCGGGTTTGGCGCCCATAACAGGCTTTGACGTCACCGAGGGACGCGAGGACTTTTTTGCGGCCGGACGATTACCGAGCTGCGAGCCGACAACCGGACGACTGGTCTGTCGAGCATGCCCGACAGACTTAGAGTGCGCGACGGTATTGCGTTGAGGTTTGGCAGGCGCGCCGGAACGCCCTCCGGCGCGGCGGAAGGTGGGTTTCGATGCTCTAGAAGCCGAGGAATTTAACTTCCGGTCTGAGCTCGATGCCATACGCCTCCCTCACCTTTCCGTGCACATGTCTGATAACCGCGGCAACGTCATCGGCCGAGGCAGTTCCGTTATTAACGATAAAATTAGCGTGAACGGGCGAAACTTCCGCGCCGCCAATCGAAAAACCCTTTAATCCACAATCCTCGATAAGCTTGCCCACACTCGCATCGGGCGGGTTGCGAAAGACCGACCCGCAGGATGCGCGACCCATGGGCTGCGTACGCTTGCGCCTTGTAAGGTACCGCTCCATGCGCTCGCGAATGTCGGCCTTGGGCGCCGGTTTAAGCTTGAGCACGCACTCGAGGATAATCTCATTGCGGGGAAGGCTACATTCGCGGTAGCCCCAAGTGATCTCGGACCCCGCATAATGCTTGATACCGGATGCCGGGTCAAACGTTACGACATCCTCAACCAGCGAGCCAATCCACTCGGTCCGTGTGCCGGCATTCATAGATATCGCACCGCCAACCGAGCCAGGGATGCCAACGGCAAACTCAAGGCCCGAGAGGCTACGCGACAGGGCATCGTTGACCAGGCGCGCAAACATCACGCCCGCACCGACCGTCAGCGTACAACCGTCATCGGCAACAACCGTGCGCTGAAACTCACGTCCGAGCGAAATGACGGCGCCGCGATAACCGCCATCGGCAACCAGCAGATTGGAGCCCTTGCCGATGATGACCCACGGCACCTGCTCGCGATCGAGCACCGCCACGGCGCGGCGGAGGGCATGATAGCTATGGCACGTCACAAAGAGGTCGGCCTTGCCGCCGATACGATAGCTCGTATGACGCGCAAGGCGCTCGTCCTCGATCACATCCGTGTCGATCATGCCCGAGAGCGCCATGACGGCATTAAACAGACCCATTAGACTTAAGCGTCTTTCTTGGCAGTCAGATACTCAATGAACTCGGGACCGACGGTCGTAACGTCCCCCGGCACCCATAGTGAGCAGCAGATCGCCCTCGCCCACCATCTGCTCGAGCTCCTGATTGAGCTCAAGACGGCTGGAGCAGTACACGACCTCCTTGCCAGGATGCTTGGCGCGCACGGTATCGGCGAGCATCTTAGAGGTGACACCCGGAATGGGCATCTCGCCAGCCGAGAACACATCAATCAGCAGCAGTTTATCGGCATTGGCAAATGCATCGGCAAAGTCGTCGCACAGGGCCTGCAGGCGCGAATAACGGTGCGGCTGGAACACGACGTCGACATGCTTGTAGCCCAGCGACGAAGCGGCAGCAAGCGTCGCCTTGATCTCGGTGGGGTGATGGCCGTAATCATCGACCACGGTGATGCCATCGATATCGCCCACGTGGGTAAAGCGACGGCGGACGCCCTCAAAGCTCGAGAGCGCCTTGGCGGCGGCGTCGATGTCAAGGCCCAGGACATGGGCGACGGTGAGCACCGCCGTGGCGTTGAGCATGTTGTGGCGACCGGGATTGCTCTTGATCTCCACGGCATGCTCAGTGCCGTCCTCAAAGCGAACGATAAAGTCACTCTGGATGCCTTTGACATCCGGGTGCATGCAGACGATGTCGTTGCTCTCGGCAAAGCCGTAGGAAAGCACGTGACGGCCCGTCGACTTGGCGAGCTCGACCAGATGCGGGTCCTCACCGCAGACGATGACGGTGCCGTCCTCGCCCACCAGGCTCATGAATTTGGCGAAAGTCGCTTCGATCTCCTCGATACCCGAGTAGTGATCGAGGTGGTCGGCCTCGACGTTGGTCACAATGACCACGTTGGGGTTCAGGAACAGGAAGGAGCTGTCGGACTCGTCGGCCTCGGCGACAAAGTAGTCGCCCGAGCCGTTCTTGCCGTTCGTGTCATAGCCCTCGACGATGCCACCGATCAGGAAGCTCGGATCCAGACCCATGCGGTCGAGCATGGTGGCGCACATCGAAGACGTGGTGGTCTTGCCGTGCGTGCCGGCAACAGCGACGGTAGTGTAGCCGTGGCCCAAGGCAGAGAGCATCTTGGCACGGGGCCACACGGGAATACCAAGCTCGCGAGCGCGCACGAGTTCAGGGTTGGACTCCGGAATAGCGGTGGAGACAACAACCACGTCGGGCTTGACCTCGTCGATCGTGGCGGCCTCATGGCCCACATGTACCTTCACACCAGCGCGGGTAAGCTGGCGGATATAACGTGACGTCTTAAGGTCGGAGCCGGTAACGGCATAACCGCGCTCGTGCAGAACGAGGGCGATGCCGCTCATGCCGGCGCCGCCGATACCGATAAAGTGGGCGCTCTTAAACTCGGGCGCGGAGGTTGCAGTCTGGGAATCAGCCATGTGCTCGTGTACTCCTTGCGTAAACACTGCCTGTAACCCGTTAACTGTACCGCACCTACCGCATCAGCGCGAGGGCGACCGACGATATCCCGTCTAACTAACGCAAACCCTCTACCGCATCCGCCAGAAGAGCGGCGGCCCTATCCTGAGCCAGACCACGCGCCGCCTGACGCATGGCGTCGCGTGCCGCCGCGTCATCGACCAGGTGCAGCAGTTCATCGGCAAAGGCAGAACCGTCGATATCGGCATCGGCGCAGAGCACGCCGGCCCCGGCGTCGACCAGATACCGGGCATTGGTGGTTTGGTGGTCGGCCGTCGCATGCGGATACGGCACGAGCACCGAGGGCACGGCGAGCGCAGCGATCTCGGCCACGCTCGATGCGCCCGAACGCGAGAGCACCAAATCGGCAGCAGCCAACATATCGCCCATGTTGTCGATGTAAGGCTGGACGCGGTAACGCTTCGCCTCCTCGGGCGTCAGCGCCAAAGCGCGCTCGGTCTCCTCAAAGCCGTCGGCACCCGTCGAATGCAACACATAGAGGTTCTTGCGCGAAAGCAGCTCGTTTTTGAGCGAAACCACGCGCTCGTTGAGGTGCTGGGCGCCAAGTGAACCGCCAAAGACGAGCAGCAGCGTAGCGTCCTCGGGAACGCCAAGTGCCTTGCGGCCGCGAGCGCGATCGCCTTCGATTACCGAGCGACGTACGGGGTTGCCGGTCATGAGCACGTGGTCAGGGTCACCTTCGCGCTCAAAGACCGAACGCGCTGCCGGCACCGAGATGCACACGCGGGCGGCGTGGGAGTTCATCATCTTGTTGGCCAGGCCCGGAACAGAGTTCTGCTCATGCAGCAGATACGGAACGCCTGCGCCCTTGCACCACCCCAGCAGCGGAACCTCGACATAGGCACCAAAACCGACGGCAGCATCGGGCTTGCCGACCTTTGAGAAATGACTGGCGAGCGCACGTTTGGCCTTGTTGACACGCCACAGCGAGGTCAGCGCCGTCCAAGGACGGGAGCGGTCGAAGCCCGTGACCGTAATGGGCACAAAATCAAACCCAGCCTCGGGGACCAGACGACCCTCGAGCTTGCGCGACTGGCCCACGAACACAACGTGGTGGCCACGGTCACGCAGTTCTTCGGCCAAGGCGAGCGCGGGGTTGATGTGTCCTGCCGTGCCGCCGGCTGCAATAGCAACGGTCATTTTATCGGTCATGGTAGTCCCTTCGTACACGCGGTCCCTGGTCGTCGGTACGCAGACGCGCCGACGGGTCCGAGTTCAAATCGATTCGATTATATCCGCCGCCCGCGTTGCGAGGGCTGGGGCGCTGCGGACGACCTTGCGGCGCCGTTCGCTGACGCGGACGGGCTGCCGGCTCGGTCGCAGAGCCATCCAGAACGGTAAAGCCGCTACGCGAAGGTCGTTCACCGCGCACATGGGCTACGCCGGCGGTGCTCTCGTCCATAACGGCAAAGCTCTCACGGCGGCGGTCATACTCATCGCGGCGGGCGCTCTCGTACGAAACGCGCAGGATCAACCCGGCAAGCATAAGCGACACAATAATCGACGAACCGCCATAGCTAATAAACGGCAACGGTTTGCCCGTCATGGGAAACACGTTGAGGATGCCCAGCGCGTTAATCAAAAACTGCACTGCGAGAATGACCGCGGAGCCAGACGCCATGAGCGCGCCCCGACGATCGGTCGCCTGCTCGGCAATGCGAAACGCCGAGTAGATCAGCATCGCAAACACCAAGAAGAACAGCACGGTTCCGACAAAGCCGACTTCCTCGCCAATGATAGCCAGAATGTAGTCATTGTGCGCCTCGGGCAGATACGAGTACTTCATGGTTGAGTTGCCGATGCCACGGCCGAACAGACCGCCCGAGGCAAAGGCCATGATGGCAAGCGTGGCCTGATAGCCGTCACCATACTCGTCGGCCCAAGGGTTCAAGGCAACCTGAATACGCACCATACGGTACGGCTCTGCGACAAGCGCAATCGCGATCACGAGAATGCCGAAGATTAGCACGCCGATGATAAATCTGGGGTCGAGACCCGCAAACAACGCCATGCACATGAGGGTCAACAGGATGATCAGAACAGTACCGAAATCGGGCTGGATAAAGATCAGAAAGAGCGAAATGCCCAGGTAGATGCCCATCTTGCGAAGGAATTCGTTGATGTTGCCACCGGGCGAAAAGAAGCGATCGAGCATGATGGCCGAATACGCAATGGCAAATGGCTTTAAAAACTCGGAAGGCTGGAACTGAATGCCGGCGATGTTGAGCCAGCGCGTGGCGCCACGGCTGCCGCTGCCCACCAAGAACACCAGAAACAGTAGCCCTATCATGCCTATGAGGAAGATCCTGAGCACGTCTTCCCCAAACCAACTGTCCGGCAAGATGCGCACGATGGCAACCATAGCCAGCACGCCAACTCCGGCAAACGCGGCTTGTCGAAACAGAAAAAACGTCGCCGAGCCATTCTCGTGCAGCGCCTCGACCGAAGACGCCGAGTACACCATCAGCAGGCCAAAGCACACCAAGGTAAACAGGCAGGCCATGAATATCAAACGGGGGCGCATGATACGGGCGGGAACGCCGGCAATATAGCGTTCGCTAAACGTCTGCCCGCCGCGACCGGAACGCGGTGTGCTGCGCCGCGAGGAAGCACGGTCCGAGTCGGGCCTCCTCATACCTTGTCGGGGGCTCTCCTCTCTCACCGGCAACCCCTATTCCATTTGCGATTTCGCCGCAGCGGCAAGCTGGGCCACATAGTCCTTAAACACGCGGCCGCGCTCCTCATAGCCCGAGAACTCATCGAACGAAGAGCAGGCAGGAGAAAGTAAGATCACGTCGCCACGGCTCGACAGCGAACGGGCAACGTCCACGGCATCGCGTAGGTCATCCGCCTGGGCGATATCCACATCGCCATCGACATCGGCCTCGTCCATAGCGGCGGTGAAACGCTCGCGCGCATCGCCAAAGCAGACGACCGAGCGTACGTTATCCATAACAACGCGCGCGAAGTCCGTGAGCGGCGTGCCCTTATCGTGGCCGCCGAGCAGCAAGATCACGTCGTCATCGGGAAATGCCGTCAGCGCCTTCTCGACCGCATCGGTGTTGGTCGCCTTGGAATCGTTGACGTAGCGCACACCGTCAATCTCGCCGCACGGCTCCACGCGATGCTCGAGCGGCTGGAACGAGGCCAGACCGCGGCGGACACCAT
>URVD01000020.1 GCA_900551195.1 uncultured Collinsella sp. | reverse complement strand
CCCGCCGCGCGTGAAAGGATATATTGCCCCATGCCTTCAACCCTTCCCGCCCCCATCGATAAGCTCGCCATCGTTGTCGTCACGTACAAGCGCCAGGAACTCCTGGCCAACTTGTTCGACTCCATGACCGATCTCACGGCAACGCCCTGGCGCATCGTGATTGTCGATAACGAGAATTCGCGCGAGACCGAGGCCATGTGCGCCGCATTCAACGAGCGTCTGGCCAACCTGTGGGGTATCGACACCGAGCAGCCCGACGCGCAGGGCGGCACCGACCGTGTCATCTACGCCCCGCAGCTCGAAAACGGCGGCGGTGCGGGCGGCTTCTCCGCCGGCACTAAATGCGCCTACGACTTGGGGGCCCAGTGGTTCTGGGTCATGGACGACGATGTGCTCGTCATCCCCGAAGGCATCGAGCGCTTGGCCAAGTGGACCGACCGCTACGACGTCATCCAGGGTTCGCGTCTGGACTTTGACGGCGGCGCCTTCTTTTGGCAGTACCAGCTCATCCTTTCGCTCGGCATTCCCAACCCCGTCGCCAAGTGGGACTTGGGCCCCGAGGGCTATCGCGCCATGAACCAGCTGTGCTTTGAGGGCGGCATGTTCTCGCGCCGCGTGGTCGACAAGATCGGCCTGCCCGATGCGCGATTCTTCATCTACGGCGACGATGCCTGCTATGGCTACGTGGCCAGCCAGCACTTCCCCGCCGCCGTTGTTGCCGACGTGGTGCTCAAGCGCGCCCGCGCCGTCTCTAACTGGGACATCGCCGGCAAGCGCCAGCTCAACTCCACGAGCGACACCAACCGCTACTACATCATGCGCAACCGCGGTTATCTGGCACGCTACATGCAGATCTACGGCGACTACCACCCAGTGCTGTTCCGTCTGGGCAACGCCGCGACCTTCTGCAAGGAATTCATTCGCCTGGCCACCGTTGACAAGTGCTTTAAGACCGGCATTCCGGCGCTGCGCCGCGGCATGAAGGACGCCCGCAAGATCGTCAAGGACCCCAACTGGAAGCCCATGCCGCCCATGAAGGACGTGGATCAGTAAAGGGCTTTCGCCATCCCCTATAACCGCTGGCACACCACGGACACGCGCTGCCCATCAAAACCGAACCCCCAGCGCATGCGACCCACGCCGGGGCGTGGTACACGGATTTCGTCGATGCCGTCGCGCTCTATGTCGAGCAGCGCCTGAACCGCCAACAGTTCCAGGCCCAGGGCATCGACGTCAGGGTCGTACATCATGTTGATCGAAATGAGCGGTCGTTCATCGAGCATGCCGAGCGTGTCGGCCACGTCAAACACCCGACCGGTGGGAATCACCTGGATATCCCAGCGATCCGAGACGCCACTTCGCTTGGAGCTGGGATTGCAATAGCCGGGCAGTCCAAAGCAGAGGCCCTGCAGCGCCAGATGATAGGCTGTCGGCATATCTGATTGGCCCACATCGATGCCCAGATCGCTGATAGCGCAGATCAAAGCCTGCTTTACAGTGTCCTCGTCTCCTCGACACAGCCCGTCATGGAACGAGTCGATAACTCCAACGTCCTCAACGGCGCACTCAAACCATTCCAGAATTACAAGACGGAGCGCCTGACGCACTTCGTTGCTAGGCAGACGCAGGGAACGAAGGCACGCGCCGTCCTCCGAATGCCCCGTCATGTCCGTCGTAAGAAATCCAGACAGATACAGCGCTGTCCAGATATCTTCGGGCTTGGCAGCATCGGCCTCCTCGGCATGCACATGCACTGGCGCCTCAATAAACCCATGCGGCTCAAGCAAATCGAACAATGCGGACAGGCGCATGAGATTCCAGTCGCCGACGCATGCGCTCAGACGGTCGGCGTAACCATACAGATCTGCCCGAACGGGCGCGACGCAACCGCGATATGCGTAGTCCACCACACGCTCCGGGATCGAGCAATAAAAACAACCAAACAGATAGCCCTCGAGCCACTCACGCGCGTCATCCAGACAGCCGTTGCGACCGATGCGATCCAACAGCACCTGGACTTCATCGTCCGAAAAACCGAACCATCGATCACACCAACTCGACAGCGGCGTAGCCGACCGATAGGAAACCCCACGTTGGGACAACGCAAACTCGGCGGGACCGGGGCGCTCGCCCATCAGACACGTCAATCGCAACGAGTCGCCGGCGTCGGCAATGGTGTCGAACAACATTCGGCTGAGCGACTCTAGGGAATCCACGCTACCGTCGTCCTTAGCGTCCAAGCGCTTTGGACATACCACGTCGTAGTCGTCTATCAGAAGAACAACCTGCTCATCGAAAGCTGTCTGGAGCAGTTTAATGAGCACGCCGAGCGCCGCATCGATCTCCTTATCGCTGGCCACCCCACGCGCCGCCCTCTCGATAAGACGGACCTCACGTCTTGACAGATCAGGCGCGGCAAGCAGCGGCAGCAATCGGGCGCACTCGTGCGCGACAGTGCTGCGAATAGCCGCCGCAGCATCGGCGTCGCGCCTCGCAGCGGCAGCTGAAAAGACGAGCATGATGACCGGATAACACACGTACTCATCACGATAGCGACCGCCGCCCGCCTGCCAAATCTGGGTGCCGACGAACGGGCTTCGATCCGACCGCAGGTGATCAGGTCGTTCCAAATAGCATTTGAGCATCGATAGATTCATGCTCTTGCCAAAACCCTTGGGCCGACAACAAAGCGCAACAGGTGCTTCGCTGTCCAATATATCGGCAATAAACATAGTCTTATCGACGAGTAAACACCGATTGATTGCATCGGAAAAGTCGTGTACATCAACCGGTAGAGCTGCGCTATCCGCATGATTGAGCAACCGTGCACCAAACGCATGAGTAAAACCACAATTCCCCTGTTCAGACACTGTAAACTCTCCTTCTAACGCAGCACGATGCCCATTGTAACGAGCGGGTAGAGCGCAACATTATCGACATGTAAACGTTTCGGGCAACGGTAGCAACAGACCCCCGAGGGGGCATAACAAATCGTTGCACAACAAAAACGAGGTCCGATGCCGCCGCACCGGACCCCGTCCCAAACTCTTATCGAAAACGATCTGGAAGATTACTCCTCCGAGCCGTCCTCCCCAGAAGTTTTCTTCTGCTGATCGAGCTTATGCTTACCACTTACGATAGACGTGGCACCCAGCGTAGCCAAGCTCGCGCTGGCGAGGCTCGCCATCACAATCAGATCGCCCGTCTTGGGCATGTTGCCGCCCGAGGACTTGGTAGTTGTAGTCGTCGTGGTCGTGGTGGTCACCGTTTTGGAGTCATTTTGCTCTTGGACCTGGTTGTCAGCACCGCTCTTGTCGTCGTCTTCGGACTGTTTCTTTTCGCCCTCGGCCTTGCTCTTGTCCTTCTCCTCAGATTCAGACTTCTTATCCTCGCCCTTCTTCTGTTCGGACTTGTCGCTCTTCTCCTCAGAGCTAGAACCCTTATCGGATTCGGTCTTCTCGGAAGCCTTGTCCTTGGAGTCGCCCTTTGCGGCTTCGATCTTTTCCGTGGAAACCTGATCAGAGTTGCCCTTGTTCTGGGTCGAGCCGTTATTGACGCCAGCCATCAGCGAAGAGCCCAGCGTAGAACCAAGCTGCTCGGAGAAAGAAGGCTTCTTGTCCGGCGAAGCAACGGGAACGTCCGGCGCCTTATTCGAGTCATCCTTGGAAGCATCGGAACCAGGGGTTGCGTCAGAGCCGGAGCCGTTGTTAGAGCCGGTGCCAACGGACGAATCGCTCGAGCCGGTGGATGAGTTAGAGGTGCCAGCGCCGGTCGAACCAGAAGCGTCGCTGTCCGTATTGCCGGCAGAGCTTGAAGACGAATCGCCCGCAGCAGAGCCGTTCGAAACGGAGCCGTTCGAGGTAGAGCCGTTGTTGGTAGTGCCACCAGCAGAGCCATCACCGTCAGCACCGGTCGAGGGCGCATCCATCCTGTCATCGTTGGCATCGTCGCTCGAGTCGTCATTCGAATCAGGCGTCGGCGAGGGCGCCGGCGTAGGTTCGGGCTGCACGGGCGTCGCAGCGGCAGCGGCCTCGTCCTCGGCGATATAAACCAAGCAGTCCTTCAGCTCATTGCGGTAGCGGTTCTTCCAGCCCTCATGATACTGGGGCTGGCTCGAATACTTGGTCGCCACGTTATTGACCACACTGTTGGAAAGCGCCGTCACAAACTCGCGGTCGGACATATCGTTGGAGAGATTCGCCCAACGGAAGAAGTCCCTGCAGCCACCGGTGCCGCACATGTTGGTGATGCTCCACACCATGCCCTTAACGCAATCGGCACGGCCCGAAATATCAATGCCCAGGCCACTCTTGAGCCACGCCTCGGTCACCGCATAGTACGAGTTGTACGCATAGGCATCTTGAAGAGCTGAGAACTCAACAGGATCGATGTTATAAGCGCCCTGGAAGGCCTCCTGCGCAATACGGCCCAACTCGGTGAGCTGGCCGTTCTCGTACATGGCATTGCTCATGTTGGAAATCTCGCTGCCGCGATCAATCGCATCCTTGAGCATGCTGTATTTTTCGGGGTTGTAGTTGTAGGCCTGCTTCATAAACGGAATGAGCGACCAACGACGGTCGAACTGGTAATAACCCAGCGCGTTATAACCGTCACCGTACGAAAAGCCCTGGTTATAGTTGCCGTGACTCTCATATTTGGTGAAGTACTTCATCTCGGGAGTCACGTTAACAAACGAAACGCCCTGGACCGACCTCAGCACGCCCGAGAAGGACTGCTGGGTGTAGAGACCCTTATCGATATCGGTGGCATCCGAGGCAACGCCCGGCGTGGGCTCCTCGGCAGCGGCGGGTGCCGGCACGGAAACGGCGCCAAACGAAAGCGCCAGCGTCAGGCCCGCGACAATCGCAGAATGCTTGGGCTGCATAAGATCCTCCCTGCATTGGTGTAGTTAAAGTGCAGTTTGCAAAGATAAAAATAAGTATTGCAGCTCGCCCGTTGTTGCACAACAACCCCTCGGTAAACGGCAACAACCCTCCGCGAAATCTTAAGGAATTGCGCTCAACCTACAGCTTAATGTCGAAGTTGATCTCGGGGACGGCAGCAAGGTCGGCCAACGTCACGCCGTCGACGTACTTTTCGATCACGTCGTCCAGACCGCGCCAGAACTTGACGGTCGAGCACAGATCGCTGCGGGCGCAACTGTTGTCGATGCCGTCGCACGCCACCGGAGCCGTGCTGCCCTCGACGGCGCGCAGGATGTCGCCGGCACGCACCTCGGCCGGGTCCTTGGCCATCATGTAGCCGCCGCCCTTGCCGCGCACGCTCTTAAGCAGGCCCGCCTTCATAAGCGGACGAACCAGCTGCTCCAGATACTTTTGCGAGATATGCTCGCGGTCGGCAACCTCGCGCAGGGCAATCTTGCCCTCGGCGTCGCCCAGCGCCGCGATATAGATCATCAGCCGGAGGGCATAGCGGCCCTTGGAAGAAATGAGCATACCTACCCTCCCATCGTTACTGGGACAAAACCAGGCTTGTTTGCCCAAATCCTATGCACGCGGGGCAAACAAACCTGATTTTATGTCCCTCATCTAAAAAGTCGAGTGGATTAGTCGGGTTTTCCCTTGACTAACGCCGAACCCATAGTAACTTTATTCCGAGAAGATTCCTAGGGTTTAGTACACCTATGAGTACACCATATACAGAGAGGGACAGCATGAGCGCAAATCCGCTGCTTTCCATCGAAGGTCTGACCGCCTCCGTGGACGAGAAGACCATCCTCCACAACGTCAACCTTAACGTCGCCGCCGGCGAGACCCACGTGCTGATGGGACCCAACGGCGCCGGCAAGTCCACCCTCGGCCACCTGGTCATGGGCGACCCCGTTTACACGGTCAACGACGGCCGCATCGTCTTTGACGGCCAAGACATCACCGAGCTCACCACCGACAAGCGTTCGCGCGCCGGCCTGTTCCTGAGCTTCCAGGCTCCGGTCGAGATCCCGGGCGTGCCGCTGTCGAGCTTTTTGCGCGCCAGCATCGCCGGCCGCCCCGGCCTGGAGATGAAGGGCAAGGAGTTCCGCCGTCGCGTCAAGGAGCTCGCGGCCGAGCTCAACATGGACACCGCCTACCTCAACCGCGAGCTGGGCGTGGGCTTCTCGGGCGGCGAGAAGAAGAAGGTCGAGATGCTCCAGCTCCTGCTGCTGCAGCCCAAGCTCGCCATCCTGGACGAAACCGACTCCGGCCTGGACGTCGACGCCCTGTCCACCGTCAGCCACGGCATGGACGCCTACCGCAAGAGCTGCGACGGCTCCATGCTCATCATCACGCACAACACGCGCATCCTGGAGCATCTGGATGTCGACCGCGTCCACGTTATGGTCAAGGGCCACATCGTGCGCGAGGACGACGCCTCGCTCATCCCCTGGATCGACAAGAACGGCTTTGAGACCTTCGAGCGCGAGGCCGCCGAGCAGCGCGCCCAGGCCGAGGCCGCCGCTGCCGAGCAGCAGGCGTAAAGGGGCGATGCAATGACCAAGAACCGCACCGAGGTCGCGGACATCGACCGCAGCCTCTACGACTTCACCTATGGCGAGGAGGGATTCGAGCGCCTCGATGCCGGCATCACGCCCGACATCGTGCGCGAGATCAGCGCAAAGAAGGACGAGCCGCAGTGGATGCTCGACCTGCGCTTAAAGTCCCTCGAGATCTTCAACCGCTTCCCGGACCCGACGTGGGGCCCCTCCATCGAGGGCCTGGACATGGGCAACATCGTCACCTACGTTAAGCCAAACACCGACCAAAAGCACGACTGGGAGTCGGTGCCCGACGACATCAAGAACACCTTTGAGCGCCTGGGCATCCCCGAGGCCGAGCGCAGCTACCTGGCGGGCGTCGGCGCACAGTACGACTCCGAGCTGGTCTACCACAACATGCAGGACACCGCGTCCAAGATGGGCATCGTCTACTCCGGCATCGAGGAGGCCCTGCACGACCCGCAGTGGGAGCCGCTCATCCACGAGAAGTTTATGACGCTCATCCCGCCCACCGACCACAAGTTTGCGGCCCTGCACGGCGCCGTGTGGTCGGGCGGCTCGTTTGTCTACGTGCCCAAGGGCACCAAACTCGACTTCCCGCTGCAGAGCTACTTCCGCCTCAACGCCAAGGGCGCCGGCCAGTTTGAGCACACGCTCATCATCGTCGAGGATGACGCCGACCTGCACTTTATCGAGGGCTGCTCCGCGCCCAAGTACAACGTGGCCAACCTCCATGCCGGTGCCGTCGAGCTCTTTGTGGGCAAGCGCGCGCACCTGCGCTACTCGACCATCGAAAACTGGTCCAAGAACATGTACAACCTCAACACCAAGCGTGCGCGTGTGGACGAGGACGGCGACATCGAGTGGATCAGCGGCTCCTTCGGCAGCCATGTGGGCTACCTCTACCCCATGAGCGTGCTCAACGGCCGCCGCGCCCGGTCGAGCTTTACCGGCATCACCTTTGCCGGCGCCGGCCAGAACCTGGATACCGGCTGCAAGGTCGTGCTCAACGCGCCCGAGACCTCGGCGACCGTCGAGACCAAGGGCATCTCCAAGAGCGGCGGCATCCAGACCTTCCGCAGCTCTATCGTGGCCACGCCCAAGGCCGAGGGTTCCAAGGCAACCGTGAGCTGCCAGTCGCTGATGCTCGACGACCAAAGCCGCTCCGATACCATCCCCGCCATGGACATCCGCGCCAAGAACGTCGACATCGGCCACGAGGCCACCATCGGCCGCATCGGCGACGACAAGGTGTTCTACCTGATGAGCCGCGGTATCTCGGAGGAAGAGGCCCGCACCATGATCGTCAACGGCTTTGCCAACCCGGTCTCCAAGGAGCTGCCGCTGGAGTACGCCGTCGAGATGAACAACCTGATCAAGCTCGAGATGGAAGGAGCGATCGGATAATGAAACAGGAAACCAACACCGCTGCCACCACGCTCGAGCAGGTCAACGCTATGCCGGCAGCAACTTGGGGTTGGCTCAAGATGAACCAGACCAAGCTCGAGCTTTCGGACGAGCTTGTCACCGCTCCCGCCGAGGCCGTTGAGGTCGAGGGCCTGGACGAGCAGTTTGCCGGCACGGCCGACGCCTTCGACGCCGCCATGGAAGCCATGGCCGAGCGCTTCCCCGAGCGCCGTGCCGCTGCCCCCGGTGATGCCGCCGATCGCGCCCGCATCACGCCCGAGACCGAGCTCGACGTGCCCGCTACCTCCGTCTACCAGGCCGGCGCCATCAAGCTCGAGGAGGAACTTTCCCCCGCCGAGGCATTCGAGACCGGCATGGGCGAGGCTGCCTACACCTACTTGACCGACCACGCTACCAAGCGCATCGTCATCGATGTGCCCGCATACAAGCACGTCACGGCTACCGTGCGCGTGAGTGGCGTCGACGCAGCGGCTGCGATTGCCGCCATCGATGTCGTCGCCCGCCCGCAGGCAACGCTCGACTTGCAGATCGCCCTGGACTCCCCCGTTACCGGCGAGGGCGTCGTGGGCTCCGTGCTGCGCGTGTGCGCCCACGAGTACGCCACCGTCAATGCGACCTGCACGCAGACGCTCGACGACAGCTGGATCGCGCTCGACGACACCGGCCTGTTCCTGGACGAGGGCGCGCGCGTCAACGTGCAGCACACCGTCCTGGGTGCCGGCGCCAGCGCCACCGGCCTTGCCGGCGACCTGCTGGGCGATACCGCCAAGGTCACCATCGATACCGATTACCTGGGCGCCCGCGAGCAGGTGCGCGACTTTAACTACGAGTTGCGCCACCGCGGCCGCAAGACCGAGTGCGAGATCGACGCCAACGGCGTGCTGACCGGCACGTCCAAGAAGGTCTACCGCGGCACCATCGACCTCGTGCACGGTTGCAAGGGCGCAACCGGCACCGAGCGCGAGACCGTGCTGCTCGCCAACAAGGGCGTCGACAACAAGACCGTCCCCGTCATCCTGTGCGACGAGGACGACGTCGCCGGCAACCACGGCGCCACCATCGGTCACGTCCGCGACGAGCAGCTGTTCTACCTCGCCTGCCGCGGCCTTGACCAAAACGCCGCCGAGGATCTGTTCATCCGCGCCAAGCTGGAGGACGCCGCGCTTTCCGCCACCGATGAGCGCACCCGCGCCGCCGTCGTCCGCCTGGGCAACAACCTGATCGATAACTTTGAAGAGGAGCTCGCATGATCGATACCGAGCACGTTAAATGCGATACCTGCACCGCCCCCGAGCCCATGGAGCTCGACGCCAGCGACGAGGCCTCGCGCGGCTGGCCCACCGTCGACATCGAGACTAATCCATACAAGGCACAGTTCCCGCTGTTCCAGCAACACCCCGAGATCGCCTTCCTCGATAGCGCCGCCACCGCGCAGCGCCCTGCCCGTGTGCTCGACGCCGAACGCGGCTTCTACCAGCGCATGAACGCCAACCCCCTGCGCGGCCTGTATTCGCTGTCCGTCGAGGCCACCGATGCCATCGCCAAGGTCCGCCAGCAGATCGCCGACCTCATCGGCGCCGCCCAGGCCAACGAAGTCGTCTTCACCCGCAACACCAGCGAGTCGCTCAACCTGGTCGCTAAGAGCTTTGCGCCCACGGTGCTGGAGCCCGGCGACGAGGTCGTCATCACCATCATGGAGCACCACTCCAACCTGATTCCGTGGCAGCAGGTCTGCCGCGAGACCGGTGCCAAGCTCGTCTACCTCTATCCCACCAAGACCGGCCAGCTCACCACCGAGGAGGTCCTGGCCAAGGTGGGTCCCAAGACCAAGATTCTGGCCGTGGGTCAGGTCTCTAACGTGCTGGGCGTCGAGAACCCGGTCAAGAACCTCGGCAAGCTCGTACACAAGTACGGCGGCTACCTGGTCGTCGACGGCGCGCAGTCGCTGCCGCACATGCCGGTCGATGTGGCCGACCTGGGCGCCGACTTCTTTGCCTTTAGCGCGCACAAGGCCATGGGCCCCATGGGCATCGGCGTGCTGTGGGGCAAGATGGACCTGTTCAACGCCATGCCGCCCATGCTCACCGGCGGCGAGATGATCGAATCTGTTACCGAGCAGGACGCCGTCTGGGCGCCCGTTCCCGAGAAATTCGAGGCCGGCACACAGGACGCCGCCGGCATCTTCGCCACGGGCGCGGCACTCGACTACCTGGTCAACACGGTGGGTTACGAGAACATCCAGGCCCGCGAGCAGGCACTCGTCCACTATCTGATGGGCGAACTCATGCAGCTCGACTTTGTCCAAATCATCGGCTCCATCTATTGGGACAACCACCACGGCGTTGTGAGCTTTAACGTCAAGGGCATCCACCCGCACGACGTCGCGAGCATCATGGACATGGACGGCGTCTGCATCCGCGCCGGTCACCACTGCGCGCAGCCGCTGCTTACCTGGCTGGGTGTCGAAAACCTTGCTTGTTGCCGCGCCAGCGTGGCCTTCTACAACGACAAGGCCGACATCGACAAGTTCATCGCCGGCCTGCATCACGTTTGGAGCACGTTCAATGGGTAATCTGTACACCTCCACCACGTTTATGGAGCATAACTCGCACCCTGACTACAAGTACGAGATGGACGCCCCCACGCACGAGCACGACGGCATCAACCCCAGCTGCGGCGACGAGCTCACCCTGCAGCTGCGCGTCGAGAACGGCGTGATCGAGGAGGCCTCCTTTACCGGCCACGGCTGCGCCATCAGTCAGGCCAGTGCCGACATCATGGCCGACCTCATCACCGGCGAGACCGTCGAGGAAGCTCACCGCCTGGCAGAGCTCTTCCTCGCCATGATCCGCGGCGAGCAGCTCTCCGAGGAGGACCTGGAAGACCTGGACGAAGCCGCCCAGCTCCAGGACATCTCGCACATGCCCGCCCGCGTCAAGTGCGCCGAGCTCGCCTGGCGCACCCTCGACGGCATGCTCGAGGGGCAAACAAACCAGTAGTTTATGCCCCGAATCCAAGGTTTTTGATTGCCGAGCCGCCCGATACGGGCGGCTCTGTTTTTACCTAATGAGCGCGAACGCACAAAGTCCGCGCGTCCGGCGCCCCGTCTGACATTTGCCACACAGCCAGACGCGAGCACGGGCGTTTTCCACAGCACCAAAGGCCTGCGGCAGGGCCCCGGGCCCGCCAAGCAATGCGCCAAGCCCCGTTCTGCGAAGCTCCGACTCGCTTCGCGCCTGCCGCAGACGGGTCCCATAGGGAGCGGCGTGCATTTTTGCGAGTATTCAGCACGCCAAGCTGTGTGTATACGCATCGAAAGCGTTAATCAACGTCTTTAGGCGCATATATATTGTGTTTTAGAACAAGCATCGCGGTCTGACGGGACGCAGGCACGTGCTTCGGGGGCGCAACGGCGGGAATCAATAGCTTCGGGACCCGTATGTTGCAAGATTGCGGCGGTGCCGACAGCAACACGATGCTGAAAACTCCGTTTTTTGCACGGCGCAGACGGGGGTAGGCACGGGCAAACCCGGACCGAGCCGTTATTTTATGCAAGATGACGATTGTTCTATGCATATTAAGAAGTGCAGTTACCGTACCAAGCTTTTGAACGCTGGTTGCGGCGTATGGACGACCCCAGCTGCGATGAACAGGCGACCTTACATCACGTTTCCGCCAGCCCGCATCGCCGTTCGCGCGCGGGCGCGCACGATACGAGAGACGGTACTTTTGCCAATCCCGGTATACCGCTCAATCTGGCGCACCGTAAAGCCGGCATTGCTCAATCCAACAATAACGGTATCGCGCTGCGCCGGCGGTGCAGTTTTAACCACATTGAGCGGAACCCCGAGGCTCTTCGCCAACTTGTCGGCAAAGGCGTGGCGTTCCCACTCTGTCTCTTTCATATCGCACAGCGCCGGCTCGCTACCGTCCGGCGTCGAAAGCGAATAGGCAATAAAGCCCTCGGCAGAACCAAAAAGTTCAAGCACGCAAGAAGGATCAGAAAATCCCCTCGCGGCATCGGCCGCATCACAGTCGTAAGAGCGCAGATGTTCCGCAAAGCTGCTCCAGGGATAACGCTCGATTAGGCTAACGCCCACCTCCTGCGGATCGGCGTGTACGGAGCGAATAGCCTCCATCACCTGCCAATCGGTATCGAGCGAGCGCCGGTCAAAACGGTTCTGGAACAGATGCCCTGTGCGCCCCGTGCGTTTATTGAACCGCCGCGCGTACGTCAAAAGCAACCGGTGCATCGCCGCGCTCATCCTGTCCTCGTAATCTGTAAGCACCAAATGCACGTGATTGCCCATAAGGCACCAGGCGATAACCGTCACACCCTCCTCCCGACAGCACTCGCGCATCAGCTCCAAAAACTCCCACCGGTCTTCATCGCTCTCAAAGATGAGCTGTTTGCCCACACCGCGAGCACAGGCATGGTAAAAGCCGGTAACCGTTCTCCAAACGCGCTGCATGGCGCTCCCTTCGCCGGGATCTGCTTACCATCCAATACAGCACGATTGAAGCGTGCCATCAAAACATTCACGCAAAACAATACGCTCGCGCAGCCAAAGGCAGCAAACAGGCGGCGAACGGCACCGTTGCAACAGGTCAACCACTGCAACGCTTGCAAGAGCGGACCAAAAGCTTGCCCAAGACGGACCCCCTCTACGGAAGTTCACGACCACAGAACATAGAGTTAAACCGTTTCAATTAAAACTTCAGGACTTCTCGCTACGAAAACTGAGCCGTTCGCCGAATATTCCGTGCATTTCGCGGTATTATAGGGGCTGCATGTCATGTCCCTTTCGAAGGGTCGCCCGGCAATCGCCAGCCACGACCCCCAGACGGGACGCCAACACGATAGAGAGGAGAGGCATGCAGTACTCACAGGAAGTGGAGAACATGTGCCCCGTTGCCAAGGGTGCATACCACGGCCCCGCACCCATCCCCGAGGAGGGCAAGTGGGTCCAGGCTAAGGAGATTTCCGACATCTCCGGTCTTACGCACGGTGTGGGTTGGTGCGCACCTCAGCAGGGCGCCTGCAAGCTCACGCTGAACGTCAAGGACGGCATCATCGAGGAGGCCCTCGTTGAGACCATCGGCTGCTCGGGCATGACCCACTCTGCCGCCATGGCTTCCGAGATCCTTCCCGGTAAGACCATCCTCGAGGCCCTCAACACCGACCTCGTCTGCGACGCCATCAACGTTGCTATGCGCGAGATTTTCCTGCAGATCGTTTACGGCCGCAGCCAGACCGCGTTCTCCGAGGGCGGCCTGCCCGTGGGCGCCTCCCTCGACGACCTCGGCAAGGGCCTTCGCTCTCAGGTCGGCACCATGTTCGGCACCAAGGCCAAGGGCGCTCGTTACCTCGAGCTCGCTCAGGGCTACGTCACCCGCATGGCTCTCAACGACAAGAACGAGATCATCGCATTCGAGTTCCTGAACCTCGGCAAGTTCACCGACGCCGTCAAGGCCGGCAAGACCCCCGAGGAGGCCATCGCTGGCGCTATGGGCCACTATGGTCAGTGGGAGAACGCTGCCAAGTACATCGACCCGCGCACCGACGAGGAGACTCACTCCGTCGCCAGCGTGTTCCCGGTTCACGAGTAGAAAGGGAGGGAAATAACTATGACTGTTACGTTCGAAGGTTACGAGCGCCGCGCTGACAAGATCAACAAGTGCCTCGCCGACAACGGCATCGCCTCCCTCGAGGAAGCTCTGCAGATCTGCACCGACAAGGGCTTCAACCCGCGTGAGATCGTCAACAACACCCAGTCCATCGCCTTCCAGAACGCCGAGTGGGCCTACACCCTCGGCTGCGCTCTCGCTGTCAAGCGTGGCGCCAAGACCGCTTCTGAGGCTGCCGCCATCATCGGCGAGGGCATCCAGGCCTTCACCGTTCCCGGCTCCGTCGCCGAGGACCGCAAGGTCGGTCTGGGCCACGGCAACCTGGGCGCTATGCTGCTCTCCGACGACACCGAGTGCTTCGCCTTCCTGGCTGGCCACGAGTCCTTCGCTGCCGCTGAGGGCGCTATCGGCCTGGCTCTGAACGCCAACAAGGCTCGTAAGAAGCCGCTGCGCGTTATCCTCAACGGTCTGGGCAAGGACGCCGCTCAGATCATCGCCCGCATCAACGGCTTCACCTACGTGAAGACCCAGTTCGACTACTTCACGGGCGAGCTCAAGGTCGTCGAGACCATCCCCTACTCCGATGGTCCCCGCGCCGCCGTCAACTGCTACGGCGCCGACGACGTCCGCGAGGGCGTTGCCATCATGTGGCACGAGAACGTCGACATCTCGATCACCGGTAACTCCACCAACCCCACGCGCTTCCAGCACCCCGTCGCTGGCACCTACAAGAAGGAGCGCCTCGAGGCTGGCAAGAAGTACTTCTCCGTCGCTTCTGGTGGCGGCACTGGCCGTACCCTGCACCCGGACAACATGGGCGCCGGCCCTGCCTCTTACGGCATGACCGACACCATGGGCCGTATGCACTCCGATGCACAGTTTGCCGGTTCTTCTTCCGTACCTG
>URVD01000019.1 GCA_900551195.1 uncultured Collinsella sp. | reverse complement strand
GTGCACCTGACTGATGCCTGCGGGGCGCAGTCGCTTTGGCTCGAGGCCGAGAAGGAAAGGCTCGATGAGGCCCATGCCGTTATCGTCGAGTTCTTTGAGAAAAAGGGCGCAAAGCCTCGGTTCGATGAGACCGGTACCTACTTTACGCTGCAGTAACGAGAGGAAATAACCATGGGAGTCAGAACAGCTAACGTGCAGCTGGGAAATATCGGCGAGACGCTGACAGGTCTGGCCGAGGTGATTCACGGTCGTCGTGATGCATCGCCGCAGGAGAGCTATACCGCGCGTCTGCTGACCGACGTCGAGGACGAGCTGCTCAAGAAGCTTGCCGAGGAGGCGAGCGAGGTGATCATGGCCTGCAAGGATAACGACCACGATCACATTCGCTACGAGGCCGGCGACCTGATCTACCACCTGCTCGTGACGCTCGAGCGCTACGGCATCACCCTCGACGAGCTGGCCGGCGAACTCAACGCTCGCCGCCACTAGTTATTGGGGACGTTCTTAAACGACTAGTTAGGCGAGGGGCGTGGATTCCCATTCGCCGGTGGGGTGGGGGATATCGAAGGCCCGGTAGCCGCAGTCGTAGGCGTGGGCCTGGGCCTCGTGGATGTTCCAGCAGATGTCGCAGGCGCGGTGTGCGTCCGAACCAAAAGTGATCGGCACCTCGGCGTGGGCAAAGCGGCGCAGCAATCCGGTCGCGGGATAGTAGTCTTCGAGGCCCTTGCGCGGTGCGGCGGTCGAGACCTCAACGCGGCGGCCTGTATCGTGCGCGCACTCGGCCATCTGCTGCCAAAACGGTGCGGGGTCTAAGTCGGGCGCAAAGCCTTCCTTCGAAAAGCGCATGACCAGGTCGGGATGGGCCATCACGTCAAAGCTGAGTGAGCTTTCGCAGGCGCGGCACCAGTCGTCGACATAGCGCTCCCACACGCCGTGTACCCCCAGGTTTTCCCAAACATGCAGGTTGGTGTCATCATCGATCCAGCCGCAAAGGGAATCGGGTGTATCGGGGCGAGCGACGTTTTCCGTTCCCGCCGTACCCGCGGCACCGGCCATGATATCGCCTGGGTTGCCAATCCAATGCACGCTGCCCAGGCGTACGACGGCGTCCTGGGACCAGCGCTCAACCAAAGGCTCGCAGCCCTCGTACCAATCGCATTCAAAGCCATAGATAAGCTCGAGCTCCGGCGCGATTTGCGCGGCAAGCTTGCGGGCATCCTCAAAAGCCAGACGATGTGCCGGCAGGTCGCCCTCAGTAACCTGCACTTCGCAGTTGGCATCCATGCTGGCGGGCAGTGTGAGATGGTCGGCCGAGACCATGACGCGGCAGCCGGCCGCAGCAGCGGCGCGAACGTTGTCTTCAAACGAGGCATGGCCGTCCGAGAACGAGGTGTGGGTATGGCAATCGACCAGCGGGCAGGCAGACATGGCGACTCCTTTGCATTTGGCGAATCCGCTCCATTGTAATGGCGCAGCCTCGGCGCGGCGGGAACGCTGCAAGTCGAAACCGACTGGAAAGGGCAGGCGGCGCGTGCCGGCGCCGGCGACTACTTGCTTCGTGCCGCCGCTCGTTTGGACTGCACGGTTATAATCGCGTGCCGCACGGCGGTGATGGGGCGATAGCGGATCATACGCGGTCCCGACCAGCGCATGACCTCGCGGATCTTCTCGCGCATGGCAGGCCGGTAGCAATGCGAAGGACAGGCCGAGCAAAATGTCTTGGTGCCCATGTGCGGGCAGTGCTCAATGCGCGCGATGGCGTATTTCTGCAGCTCGGCGCATTCGGGGCAGAGCGTAATGGTCCGAAGGCCGAGCTTCACGCGCACGGGCTCATCGTCGCCAGCCTGTTCGACCGCATGCCCGCCGCCATGATGCCCACGACACCACAGCGCAATCATCTGCGACACCATTTGGGCCTCGCGCTCACGTTTGCGTGCCAGCTCCGGTGTGTCGGCGGTGCGCGCCATCTAGCTCAGCCTCCCGTGCTCGACCGAAAGCGAGCAATCGGCAAAGGCGCAGGTGCTGGCACGGTGGCTTACGAGTACGATGGTCTTGCCGCGGCGCTTGAGCTCGTCAACGGCCTGCATTACGGACGCCTCGTTGAGGGCGTCGAGTGCGCTGGTGGGCTCGTCGAGCAAGATGAAAGGCGCGTCGTTGAGGAAGATGCGCGCAAGGCCGATGCGTTGGCGCTCGCCGCCCGAGAGCGAGTCGCCCAGCTCGGCAACCGGGGTGTCGAGACCCTGCGGCAGGCGGTCGATGAGGGCGGTAAGCGAAGCGGAGCGGCAAGCGTCGAGCAGCTCGGCATTGGTGGCGTTGGCGTGCGCGACCAGCAGGTTCTCGCGTACGGTGCCGCAGAACAGATGCGTGTCCTGGGTCATATAGGCCTCGTGGCTGCGCAGGCTCGCCGTGTTGATGTGGCGGGCATCGACACCGCTCACCGTGATGGTGCCGGCTGTGGGGTCCCAAAAGCGCATGAGCAGCTTAAGCAGCGTCGACTTGCCCGAGCCCGAGCGCCCCATGATGCAGGTCATGGTACCGGGCGCAAAGGTGCAGGTCACGTCGTCGAGGATGAGATTCGCAGCGGCGTCGTTCGCGACCTGCTCTGTGGCGCCGGCACCGCCCGCGTCCACGCCGCCCGCATAGCTAAAGCTCACATGCTCGGCTGCGGCGCCGGCAAACTCAACGTCCTGTCCATCGGCGACCTCGGCGCACTGGGGCTGCTCGTCGAGCAAATCGAGCACGCGTGCGCCCGAGGCGAGCGTCTCCTGCAGTGAGGTGCCCAGCCGGCTCACGGCCATCACCGAGCCAAACGACGACACAAAGGTAAAGACGGCGACAAACGCTGCGGCAAAGTCAATCATTCCCGCAGCCACCAGCTGCAGCGCACGCCCGAGCATCACCAGATTAGCCACAAGAATAAGCGCATCGGCTACGGCCTCGCTGACCGCCTGGCGGCGCTTGAGGCGCGCGTCCACGGCGCCGACTTGCTCGGTCAGCTTGCCCAGGGCACGGCCGCGATCGGTGCCACCGGCAAACTGGATGGTCTCGCCCGCGCCGCGCAGACTGTCGAGTACAAAGGCGCCCAGCTTACCGGCGCCCTCGCGGCTCTGGCGGCCGGTGGTGCCGCATGCCTTGGCCGAGGTCAGGGGCAGCAGCACGCCCAGGACCGCGTAGGCCACGAGCGCGATGCCCGCGAGCTCGGGGCTCACAGCCAGCAAAAAGCCCTCAAACACAACGGTGCAGACCAGAGCTATGGCAATGGGCGAGATGGTGTGCGCGTAGAAGACCTCGAGCAGCTCGATATCCGAGGTGACCAGGCTCACGAGCTCGCCCTTGCCGCGGCCCTCGAGCTTGGCGGGGGCGAGCTGGCGCAGGGCGCCAAACACCAGGTCGCGAATGTGTGCGAGCAGACGGAATGCGATGTAATGGTTGCAGAGCTGCTCGCCGTAGTGGAGCGGCCCGCGTGCGATGCCGCAGGCGGCACAGGCCGCGCATGCTGCGATAAGACCAAGCCCCAAGGCGTTGCGGCCCAGCGCGGCCATAAGGCCAAGGGCGCCAAAGGCCGGCACGAACGCGGCGGTGAGCATACCAATGCTGCCTAGCGCGACGGCTAGCACAAGCCAGCCGGCAAGCGGTCGGACGAGCCCCATCATGCGCCACATGATGGACGGCGCCGAGCGACGGACGCGGCCGGAGTCAAGCGCCGCGGCAGCGGAAGACGAGCTAGCACCGTTGAGGCCATCGGTACAGGCAGCGCTGCCGTCAACAGCCTCAACCGCGCCGGCATCTTCGACGTCCTCGGCATCATCCTCCGCATACGCATATGCCGAGAGCTGCTCCTGGCTGTTCCACATGCGCGCATAGGCGCCCGCGGTGGCCAAGAGCTCGCCGTGAGTCCCGTGCTCGGCAATACGGCCACGCTCCAGCACCAGGATCTGATCGGCGCCTACGATCGTCGACAGGCGGTGTGCCACCACGATTACGGTGTGCCTGCCGGCAAGCGACGCGATGACCTCGCCGATCGCGGCCTCGCTTGCGGCATCGACGTTGCTCGTAGCCTCGTCAAACACATAGATCGGCGAGTCGTGCAGCAGGGCGCGGGCCATGCACACGCGCTGGCGCTGACCGCCCGAAAGGTTGGTGCCGCCCTCGTTAATCACCATGTCGAGCCCGCCGTTGGCCTGCACAAAGGCCGCCACGCGCGTGCGGTCGAGTGCGCGCAAAAGCTCGGTATCGGTGGCGCTGGGCTGGGCGAGCAGCAGGTTGTCGCGCAGGGTGCCGGCAAACAGGTAACCGTTGGTGGGCACCAGGGTGACGGCGCGCATGAGTGAGGCGGCCGTGGCGTCGCGCAGCTCGACGCCGCCGATGCGAACGCTGCCACGGTAGGCACCCTTGCGGCCCGCGATAATCCCCGCGATCGTGGACTTGCCGCCGCCGCTTTCGCCCACGAGTGCCACGAGCGAGCCGTGCGCAATGGTCGCGCTGGCGCTGTCCAGCACCGTGCGGTCGCCGTATGCATAGCTCACGCCCGTGAGCTCGATATCGCCGCGACCGTCAAGCTCAACATCGCCGCGCTCGGGCTCGGGCGTATCCAAAATGCCAAACATGCGGCGCGAGGCGGCCATGCCGTTCATGGCCGTGTGGAACAGCGATCCCAGGCGGCGCATGGGCAAAAAGAACTCCTGTGACAGAAAGACGATGAGGAAGGCAGCCTCAAAGCCAATCTTGCCCGTGGCGAGCTGCAGCGCGGCTACGATAATGCCGAGCGCGGCGCCCATATAGACGACCAGGTCCATAACGCAAATGGAGCGCAGCTGCATCACCAGCAGGCGCATGGTCGCCGTGCGGAAACGCTCGGACTCGGTGTTGATACGCTCGTGCCAGCTGCGATCGGCCTGGTAGACCTTAAGGGTGGTGAGACCCTGCACGGCCTCCAGGAACATGCCGCCAAGATCGACATAGCTGCCCCAGTACTCGGCACCGATCTTTTTGGCGTTGCGCATGACCATCATAATGGAGACGGGGATGACCGGAACGCAGGCGAGCAGCAGCGCGGCGGGAAGACCCGCCTGGCCCACGAGCAGTACAAACAGCGTGATGGGTGCCAAGCCGGCAAAGAAGAGCTGCGGCAGGTAGCCGCCAAAGTACACCTGGAGTTGCGTGGCGCCCTCGACGCTGGTCTGGACGGCCTCGGCGGTGGGGACGGTCTCGGTGTAGGAGGGGCCGAGTGCGGTGAGCTTGTCGTAGACGAGCGAGCGCACGCGGCGGACGGCCTCGAACGCGGCCTTGTCACCGGTGCGCTGCGCCAGGTAGATGGCGGCGGCACGCGCGATGATGGCGGCGGCGAGCGGCAAGGCCGCCTGTGCGAGGGCATCGACGGCGAGCGCGGCGGAAAGGCCGTCCGTGACGATGCCGCCCAAGATGCGCGCAAGCACCCACATCACCGTGATGTTTGCCATGAGCGCGATCCACTTAAACAGGACGCTTGCCATAATGTAGGGCGTTGCCTGCGGAACCAGGGAGAAGAGCCGCTTCTCGAACATGAAACCTCCTATGCCGTAACGGTGCCGGTCGGGGTCCTCGGCAGCCGCTTAGTTAGCCAAATGCAACTAGAGTAGCATCGTGCAGCCTGTAAGTATGCCGAGGGTAATTTTTTGGCCGATGAACTGCGTGGAAAGTTCAAAATTGTTGAGTGTAGTGAACTTTGTGGTGGACGGAGTGCGAGCGCAATTCTGATCGTGCGCGGCCCCGCTCCAAAACATGTACATCAGCCTCCAAAAGCTGCAAAAAATGACATGTTTGGAGGCTGGCGTACATGTTTGGATAGGGGCGAGGGCGGCGACGGACGAAAGTCACGCTTGCGCCACGTCCGATGTGCTAGCGTTTGGGTGAATAAAACGAGCCCGTGCGGAAAGGATTCGGACCGTATGCAACGTGGAAGTACATCTCCGCTGTCCCGCGAGACCGATGCGCCCGAAACTATCGTCAAGCTGGAGTGCGACATCGACGATGCGTCGCCCGAGGTACTCGCTTATGCCGCGGACCGCCTGCGCGAGGCAGGTGCGCGCGAGGTGCACTGGTTGCCTCTCTACTGCAAAAAAGGTCGCCCCGGCTGGCAGCTGCAGGTAATCTGCTCGCACGAGGATATCGAGCGCCTACAGACGATTATCTTTTTGGAGACCACGACCAACGCCGTTCGTCGCCAGGTGATGGAACGCGTCTGCCTGCCGCGTCGTTTTGAGCAGGTAGCGACGCCTTGGGGCGAGGTGGCCGTCAAAGTAGCCACCCTGCCCGACGGCAGCGAGCGCGCGGCACCCGAGTACGAGGATTGTGCCCGTCTTGCCCGCGAGCACAACGCGCCGCTCCAGCGCGTGATGCAGGCGGCTCAGAGCGCGGCGCTGCGATTTGAGTGATGCGGGCGAGTGACGTGCCGCGCCAATCCAATTAACCCCACCGAAAGGACCACCCATGAAATACCTCATCGCCTCCGACATCCACGGCTCGGCATACTGGACCGAGCGCCTGGTCGCCGCTATCGAATCCGAGCAGCCCGACCGCATCGTTCTGCTGGGCGACCTGCTCTACCACGGCCCGCGCAACGACCTGCCGCGCGACTATGCCCCCAAGCGTGTGATTCCGCTGCTCAACGCCCTGGCCGACCGCATCATCGCGGTGCGCGGCAACTGCGACGCCGAGGTCGACCAGATGGTCCTCGACTTCCCCGTCATGGCCGACTACGCCACGCTGTTCGACGAGACCGGCCGCGAGCTGTTCCTGACGCATGGCCACGTCTTTGGCGCTGGCATGCATAACAGCGTTGATCACGCGCCCGCGCTGCCCGAGGGCTCCGCGCTCGTCTACGGCCACACGCACATCAAGGTTAACGAGGCAAGCGAGGCGCACCCGGGCCTGTGGCTCTTCAACCCCGGCAGCGTGAGCATTCCCAAGGACGGTACGCACAGCTATGGCATCTACGAGGACGGCGCGTTCCGTCACGTGATCCTGGAGGAGGAATAACCATGGCAGAGCAGCTGGCTCAGCAAAATGCCGAGGGCTCGCGCGACCTGTCCACGCTGGTAGACGCGTCGGCCGAGCTGCAGCATCTGGTGCAGACCATCTGGCGCCTGCGTCAGCCCGACGGCTGCCCGTGGGACCGCGAGCAGACGCACCGCAGCATTGGCAAGAACATGATCGAGGAAGCCTACGAGGCGCTCGACTGCATCGAGGCCGACGATGCCACGCATCTGCGCGAGGAGCTGGGCGACGTGCTCATGCAGGTCGTACTGCATGCGCAGATTGCGGCGGATGCCGGCGAGTTTTCGCTGGCCGATGTGGCGCGCGATATCGACGCCAAGCTCATCCGTCGTCACCCGCACGTGTTTGGCGATGCGGATGCCGACAACTCCGACGAGGTGCTCAAGATTTGGGACGAGGTCAAGCTTGCCGAGAAGGCCGCCAAAGACCAGGCCGTGGCGGCGGACGAGGCTGCGCCCGAAGGCCTGCTCGACGGCGTGCCCACGCACCTGCCGGCGCTGATGCAAGCTCAGAAGGTGTCGCGCAAGGCGGCGGCCGTGGGCTTTGAGTGGGAGACGGTCCAGGATGTGTGGGACGAGGTCGCCGAGGAGCGTGCCGAGTTTGAGGCCGAGGAGCCCGGCTCGCCCGAGCGCGAGATGGAGTTTGGCGACCTGCTCTTTGCCCTAGTCAACGTTGCGCGTAAAGAGGGGATTGACGCCGAGAGCGCCCTGCGCGCGAGCACGGCCAAGTTCCGCCGCCGCTGGGCTGCGATGGAGCAGATGGCGGCCAACGCCCACGTGGATCTGGCCGAGCTTTCGACCCATGGCCTCAACGACCTCTGGGATGCCGCAAAGGCAGAGGAGTAAGACTGCGGGGGCGACGGGACGGACTTTCTCATCGCCCCCATTATTTTTCAAAAAGATTGTATCCCTTGGCTAACTTATGGCATAATGCAAAAAGTGCGATAAGGCTAACTTATGAACCTGCGCGCCACTGTAGCGTGCAAGCCGTGTCGCCAAGCATTCAACCCGTTTCCAGGTGAGAGGGAGACAACATGAGCGATATTTTGGACGTCTACGGTCGCGAGGTGCTCGACAGCCGCGGCAATCCCACTGTCGAGGTCGAGGTCGTGCTCGAGGACGGTAGCTTTGGCCGCGCAATGGTGCCTTCGGGCGCTTCGACCGGTGCCTTTGAGGCCTGCGAGCTGCGCGATGGCGACAAGGGTCGCTACCTGGGCAAGGGCGTCTCGCAGGCCGTCGAGCACGTCAATAACGAGTGCGCTAACGCCGTCGTGGGCCTCGACGCCTTCGACCAGCGCGCCGTCGATGCCGCGCTGATTGCCGCGGACGGTACCCCCAACAAGACCAATCTCGGTGCCAACGCCATTCTGGGTGTGTCGCTGGCAGTTGCCCGCGCCGCTGCCGAGTCGGCGGGTCTTTCGCTGTACCAGTATCTGGGTGGCGTCAACGCCCACCTGCTGCCCACACCTATGATGAACATTCTCAACGGCGGCGTGCATGCCGACAATAACGTCGACTTCCAGGAGTTCATGATCATGCCGGTGGGCGCCCCGAGCTTTGCCGAGGGCCTGCGTTGGTGCGCCGAGGTCTACCACACCCTCAAGGGTGTGCTGCACGAGGCCGGCCTGGGCGGCGGCGTGGGCGACGAGGGTGGCTTTGCGCCCAACCTCAAGACCAATGCCGAGCCGTTCGAGTACATCACCAAGGCCGTCGAGAAGGCTGGCTTTAAGCCCGGCGTCGACTTCATGTACGCCATGGACCCGGCCTCGACCGAGTTCTACAACGCCGAGACCGGCATGTACGAGCTCAAGGGCGAGGGCGTGGAGTACACGAGTGCCCAGATGGTTGATTACTGGGAGAAGCTCGTCGACACCTATCCCATCATCTCCATCGAGGACGGCATGGCCGAGGAGGACTGGGACGGCTGGGTTGAGCTCACCCGTCGCATTGGCAACAAGGTGCAGCTGGTGGGCGACGACCTGTTCGTCACCAATACCGAGCGCCTCAAGAAGGGCATCGAGCTGGGTGCCGCCAACGCGATCCTGGTCAAGGTCAATCAGATCGGCACGCTCACCGAGTCGCTTGAGGCCATCGAGACCGCCAAGGAGGCCGGTTACGCCTGCATCGTGAGTCACCGCTCCGGCGAGACCGAGGACTCCACGATCGCCGACCTGGTCGTGGGCGTCAATGCCGGCCAGATCAAGTCGGGCGCCCCGTGCCGCAGCGACCGTATCGCCAAGTACAACCAGCTCATTCGCATCGAGGACGAGCTCGAGGGCAACGCGCGCTACGCCGGTAAGACCGCGTTCTACAACATTCGCTAAACGGGCGAATTTGGCGAGGGGGAGGCTGACTCGGTTCCGTCCCGCCTTGACTGGATGCTGCAAAGCGCCATGGGCGCTGGGCCATACGGCTCAGCGCCTTTTTTATGTCGAGCAAAGGCTGGCGAAGGCGGTGCAGGCGCTCGTGCTATAACTAAAGGACTTAGCGCAAACAAACCTCAACCGCACAAGGCGCACATGGATCAGATTTACGACAACAGGTACTATTCCGCCGGTTCGCGCGAGCCGTCGCCTCGCCGTGCGCGCACGGTGCAGCTCGGTGGGTCCGCCTACGCCGGCGTCGATCGCTCCACGCAGCGCCCGACAAGTACCTCGCGCCCCAATGCTCAAGTGAATACTTCGACAGATGGACCGGTGCGCCCGGCACGTTCGTCGCATACGTCGCGCCCCTCGACTCAGGCACACGACAAATCGAGCAGGCCCTCGAACCGTTTTTCGGGCTCGGACTTTATGCGCTACGCCAACGACAACGCGGTGGTCAAGGCGATCTATGACTTTACGCATGGCTCTCTGCGTCCGCTGTTTATCGGTATCGTGGTGGCGCTGGCGCTCGTGAGCCTGTATTTCCCCGTGCGCGATCTGTACGTGGCAAAGCGTTCGAGCGATATCTTGGCCAAGCAGGTCGAGATTCGCCAGCAATACAATGATGGGCTGCAAAAAAGCGTCGACAAGCTGCTCTCGGAGGAGGGTATCAAGGACGCGGCGTCCGAGGACCTGGGCCTGGTGATGCCCGGCGAGAAGAAGATTGACGTGCTAGGCTTGGACGACGATTCGGACTCGTCGTCGAGCAAAAAGTCCTCAAACGCCAAGAAGGCCAGCGAAGTGGCCAAGGAAATCGAAGAAGTCGGCAAGGACGCGCCGTGGTACATCCAGGCGCTCGACATGCTGTTTGGGTTTAACGGCGTCGAGGGCCAGACGGTCGTGTCCAACGGCAAATAGCGCCCGGAGGGGAGCCCGCAATGACAAATTGCAAACGCTATAAGGTGGCCGCGATCGACCTGGGAACGGTGTCGTCGCGACTGGTGTTGGCCCAGGTCGAGGGCGGAGCGATTGTGGAATCGTCCAAGCATACCGAGATTACCGACCTGGGCGAGGGCGTGGACGCGACGGGGCGCTTCTGCGAGGCGGCTGTCGAGCGTGTGCTCGCTGCGTGTCACATGTTTGTGGACGAGGCCCGTGCCTTTGGGGCCGTGTGCGTCTGCACCACGTGCACGAGTGCCTCGCGCGATGCGTCCAATGCCGCGCTGCTGCTGGACGGCCTGCGCGAGTTGGGGCTCAAACCACAGGTGATTCCGGGCGAGGTCGAGGCGCGCCTGACATTTTTTGGCGTGGCGCACGACTTTGCCGGCGAGCGCATCATCGTCGCCGATTCGGGCGGCGGCTCCACGGAGCTCGCGACGGGCGTCTATGCGCCTGAGCGCGGGGTCTTTGCGCTGGAGGGAACGCGCTCGCTGGACATCGGTTGTCGCCGCGTGACGGAGCGCTTTTTCTCCGCGTTGCCGCCCGCGGATGGCGAGCTTGCTGCCGCTGTCGCGTGGGCAGGCGAGCAGTTCGCCGCCTATTTTGAGGGCCTGCCTGTCGACTTTGAGCGCGCCGAACGCTTAGTCGCGGTGGGCGGCACGGTGACTACGCTGGTGGCTCTGGTCCACGAGCTGGAACCGTACGATTCGAGCTTTGTGCACCTACGCGAGCTGTCGCTGGAGCAGGTCTCGGCCGCTATCGAGCGCATGTCTGTGTTGGACGCGGAAGGCATCGCCGCGCTACCGGGTGTACAGCCCAAACGCGCGGGCGTGATCTTGGCTGGTGCCGTGGTGATTCGCGAGCTTATGCGAGCCGGCGGCTACGACACGCTCACCGTAAGCGAGAACAGCCTGCTTGCCGGCATGGCCGCCACCATTAACGAGGTTCTCGACGGTGAGCTACCCACCATCGGCTGGACCCCCAGCCTCAGCGCCCTCCAATAAGTTGCGGTGAAATATGGACTAAAATCGCCCTTTCGGGCCCCAAACAGTCCCTATTCCACCGCAACTCAACAGCCGGCACTTAGGGACGTTCCTTTTAATATGAGCAGGACATTGTCAAGAGGCAAAATCGGGCCTGGCCCCAACGATATGGGGTCAGGCCCTCTCCCTATATCAACCCGTCCGCGGCGACCTCGGCGTGTCTTACCGACGCTCGTCTTTGCAGTTTAATATCCGCCCGTGGCGATCTCTCGCTGGGCAATCCGTTGCTACGGCTGAGGCTTCTACGTCGAACCGACAGTCTGTGCACGCGTGTGGCGCCCTGGGCGCTCGCAGAAAAGGGACCTGAGGTTCGCCTCAACGGCTTCGGATCGAACCGCTTCCGGGGTGACTGGCTTATGTGCGGGGGACCGCCCCCTACGCCTCCTCGGCCATGAGGCCGACCGCCCACACCCAGCAGGCGAGCTCGCGCGCCGTGGCGACGTTCGCCTTGTTGCCGTGGACCCCGCGCGCGAGCAGCGCCTCCCGCCTCTCGACCAGCCTCCGCACGCCCTTGGCGGCATGCCTCCGGGCGGCTGGGTCCGGGGCCTGGCCCTTGGCGAGGTCCTTCGGCCGCCCCGAGCACGTCAGGTAGTGCCACGCGGCCTCGACCAGCGTCTTCCTCAGGTGCTTGTTGCCGGCCTTGGTGATCGCGCCCCTGCGGTCGCTCTCCCCGCTGGAGTGCTCGGAGGGCGTCAGGCCGACCCACGCGGCGAACGAGCGGGCGTTCCTGAACCTGGAGAACTCGCCGGCCTCGAACACGAGGTCGGCGGCGGAAGCGGTGTCTACGCCCTTGAGGCAGCGCAGGGAGTCGACCCTCTTCCGCCACCTGGGCTTGCGGGCCTCGGCCTCGACGAGCCCCTCGAGCCTCGCCTTCTCCTCCGCCGCCCGCCTGACCGCGTCGACGTAGTAGGCGAGCGCGTCGTTGTCGGCCCCCTCCGCGAACCTAATCGACTCGATCCAGGACCAGTGCGCCCGGGTCCAGTTGCCCTTCCTGCGGCCGGTGGGCGTCCTCTCGTCGAAGACGAGCCCGTGCCTTAGCAGGAACTTGGAGAGCCGCTGCTTCGAGCGCGAGAGGTCGTCCCTCGCGTCCTCGAGCGCCCTGGTCAGGTCGCGGGCGGCCTCGCACTCGTCGTCGGGGACCCACACCTCGACCACGTTGCCGACCGACAGCATGCGGGCGAGGAACTCGGCGTCGTTGCGGTCGTTCTTCCTGCGCCTGTCCGCGCTGGGCTTGATCATCTTCGAGACGGCGCCGACCACGCAGTCGACCCCCAGGCCGGAGAGCCTCTTCTGCAGGTCGAAGCCCGTGACCCCGGACTCGTACACGCACCTGGCCCCGGGGTCCACGGAGCGGACCCACTCCGCGACGGCGCCGGCGTCGTAGCCGAAGGTCGCGGCGCGCACCTCCCCGGTCATGACGTCGAGGGAGACGGCCTTTATCGAGCGGGCGTGGACGTCGAGGCCGACGAAGGTGGTAGTATCGAGCATGGGAGCCCCTTCCATGAATGCGGCGTGGCCGCCGCGGCTGAATTAGACACTCACCATTGTCGGCCTAATCCGCGGTCTTTCATGCAGCAGGGGCTCTCAATGTTTTATGTCCTGCTCATATCGTCTCTGCCGGCACCTGGGGACAGTCCTTGCGGGGCGTCCCCACAGCGCCTATGCCAGCTTGTCGATTTGCCCAATCTCCCAAAGCGGAATATTGACGAGCATGCCTTCATCTCTATATGCCGCCAGGGAGGTCCTCACACAACGCATGAGCTTGAATTTTTCGCAGGCTATTTTCAGGCTCTTTGCTTTGAGGTTCTCCGCCGCCTTGACCTCAAGCGGAAGCACGGTTCCCGCATGGTCGATGGCAAAGTCGGTTTCGGCATTGCCGGAGGTAGAGGACCAGTACGCAGGACTTTTGCCTTGCAGCAAGAGTTCCTGTGCGACATATTGCTCGGTGAGCGAGCCCTTAAACTCAGTGAAAACAGCGGATCCGTTTAGGACGATGGTCGGGGGGAGGCTGGAGAGCGCTCCAAGGATGCCGGTGTCAATGCAAAACAGTTTGAAGCCCGAGAGATCCTCATAGCTCAAGAGCGGTGCTCTGAGGGCAGAAACGCGCGGAACCTTATGAACGATTCCGTAGTCCGCGAGCCACTGGAGGCTTTCCTCAAAATCGCGTGCGCGCGCTCCGGGGCGAAGGGCGCCATAGACAAACTTCTTGTTCTCTTTGGCAAGCTGGCCGGGAAGGGATTTCCAAACCAACCTCATGCGCTCGACGATGCGGGCGGGTGCATGTTTGCCAAAATCGGATTCGTAAGCCTCGATGATTTGCTGCTGAAGCCTTCGGGCTTCGATGAAGTCGCGTGTCTCGGCGAAAGCGGAGACAACTTCGGGCATACCACCGACAACAAGGTATTCCTTGAGCAAGTGCTCGAGCTTTTCGGTAACGTTTGCTAGAAGGTTCATGTCTGCGGCAAGGATGGCGTCGGCGAGCGGGTTGCCGTCGACGGCACGAACGAACTCGGCAAACCCCATGGGACGCATGGTGAGCTGGTCGATTTTGCCGACGGGAAATGACTCGTTTTCGCGTCGGAGCGCGAGACCCATATAGGAGCCGGCTGCTACGATGTGGTATTCGGGTGCAAGTTCGTTGAAGTACTTGAGCGAGGTGATCCCGTGTGGCGCCTCTTGGATCTCGTCGAAGATGATGAGCGTGTCTGCCGGCGTTATGGTTTGGCCACTTAGGAGTTCTATCTGGGAGATGATGCGCTTGGGGTCGAGGTCCCCATCGAACAGCGAACGTGCGCTCGGCTCGAGCATAAAGTCAAAACGAATGACGTTTCGATACTGCTGGCTTGCGAATTTGTTAAGAAGCCACGTCTTTCCTGTCTGGCGGGCTCCCTTAAGCAAGAGAGGTTTGCGATTCGCCCTTGATTTCCAAGCGATAAGTTCACTCATAAGCTGTCGTTGCATATTGCCTCCCAACCCTCTCGGCTAGTATAAGGCCATATGCGCGTTTCCCTTGGAAAATGTGCGAGACAACCACGTTTTTCCATCGAAAAATGTGCGAGACAACCACGTTCTTCCATCGAAAAATGTGGGAGTATCAACCTTAGCTGCGGTGAAATAGTTCTTAAATAGGCTGGTAAACAGCATAAACAAGAACTATTCCACCGCAACTTGACGGGGCTCTTTGGCAATCAACTTGGTGCCCAGGGGTACTCATTTAAGTCTGTCCCCAATGAGTGCCTTTGGGGAGCGAAAATGGCTCGCTAGCCGATGGCGTTTTTGAGTTCGGCGCGGCGCTTTTTCATGCCCGTCAT
>URVD01000018.1 GCA_900551195.1 uncultured Collinsella sp. | reverse complement strand
TGTATCCGAGCGTGTTGAATCCGGTCAGGCCCCATCCGGTCGTGAACAAGTTTGCTTCTTCATCGGTGATGGGAAGCGGGCTCAAAGGCTCTTTCATCATGTCGACTTTGACAAAATCGCCCAGTTCGAGCTTACCATCAGTCACCGACATCACGCCCTGCGAACCGCCAAACCCGCCGCAGGCACGAATCTCGACGTTGTTCATGGCGTACACAAGGTAGTTGCGCGTCTGGCCGTTGGCGCCGAGCATCTGCGGAAGGACGGGGGCGACCTTCTCCGCCGCGTCAACCGCGCCGTTGAGGGTGGCAAAGCCGTCCTTGGCCTTATCGACCAGCTCGGTCACTTGGGAAATATGAGTATCGCCAATACCCTGGATCTTCTCGTTGGCGCTCTTGAATACCTTCGAGCTGCTGGAAAGCGAATCGGCGACCGCCTGCAGCGCGGACACGTTAATCATGCCGTCCTGGAACAGCTTGCCGGGCGTGGCCTGCGAAAGGTTGTCGGCCATGGGAACCAGCGCGTTGCTCGAGACATCGGACAGGGCATCAATCATGGTGCGGGCCGCACTGATGTCGCTGCCATACACCGGGATAAACGAAGCCACCGTCCACAGCGGGCTCGAGGTCTCCGCCTTCATGCTATCGCAGAGCCCATCGATCTTCTTCGCGTCGTCAGGCAGCGTCGAAAAATCGCCCGACGTGACCTTGTCCTTAAGGCCACCGACGATCTCGACAGCCTCCTTCGCTTCGCTCTTTACGGTCTTTGCCGAGTTAAGCAGCATAAAGCCACTTGCGCCAAGCGCAACGAGAAGCACCGCGACTACAGCGGCAATAATGGCGCCAGTGTGACGCTTTTTGCGCTCGCCCTTGCGATGGCGATGACGGACCAGACCGTCAGAGGTCGAACTCGACGAAGCGTCGCTACCGTAGTTCAAGCCAAAATCGTAATAATCTTCCTTGGAACCCGAGCCCGCAAACTGGGCACCGCTATCATCCAGGCGGGCGAACGTGCCAGTCTCGGAGGCGCCGGTGTAAATCGTGCCAAGGTTACCCGTAAGCCCCGCGCCACCGGCAGAGGGAGTATTGTTGGCGGCCTTGCCGGCATTAACGTTGCCGGCGGTATTCGCGGCGTTGGCAGCACCTGCGTTGTTCGCAGGTATCGAAGGGGCCCCGCTCGGCTGCGACGTGGAGGTTGCACCGCCCGCAAAGACATTCCCTCTTGCACGGCCGGTCTTTTTTGCCTTTTGAGACTGCTCGTACAGAGCGGTAAACATCGCCGTCTCGCCCGGGGACACGCGCTTACCGGAACCGCCCTGCCCAGCGCCGCCCGGCGTGCCGGCCTTACCAGCCCCGTTCGGACGCGGCGGAACTGCAGGACGGCCGCTATCGCTGCCCTTAAAGTGATTACCAGCCATAAAGAAATCCTCGCAATTGAGTCGCAATGAAAAAGTCCATAACGTTACTAGTTTATGGCATTTTGAGCATCGACAGCTAAACTCCAGACACGGACATCAATTGGCGAAAATGTGGCACAACGCCTTTTCCGTCTTGGCGCCAGCTACACCGTCAAAAACACCATCGCGATAATCATGGCAAAGCCCGCCAGGTCGGTGGGCAAAAACACCGTTCCCAGCATAAGGGCGCTGGTGATGGTGGCCGAAACCGGCTCCATGGTTCCAAGGAGGCTCGCGCGCACCGAGCCAATCTCCTTAACGCCCTGCATGTAGAACATATAGGCGAAGAACGACCCCACCACAATAAATATCGCGAGCGCGCCGACACCCGAGGGGCCGAGCGCCGGCATATGCGCCCACGGCTGGGTAAAGATACTCATCACGATTCCCGCCGAAAGCATGGCCGAGCCCGTGACGACCGGGCTACCGTATTTGTTGAGGATTCCGGCAGGGATGATTGCTATGCAGGCACCGCCCACTGCGCACAAAAGGCCCGAGAGCAGGCCCATCGGCGAGATGTTGAGCGTACTGGGGTCGCCGCCCGTGGCGATCAAAAACGTTCCGCCCAATGCGAGCAAAATGCCAAGAGCCTCGCGCGTGCGCGGCAGTCGATGCGCGGTGACGCAGGCATACCCCATGACGACCACCAGCTGCAGGCACTGGAAGACGGTCGCGGTGCCCGCGTTGGTCAGGCGCACGGCTGACAGATAGCAAAGCTGGTTGAACAGCAGACCAAAGATCGTAAACAGAATAAGCTGCTTGCGATCGGCAGGGGTGGTCCACAGCTCGATCAAGCGGTCGCGGTCTTTTCTGAGCACAACGAACATAAAGAGCAGGCCAGCGATAACTTGGCGCACGCTCATCAGCCAAAACGTCTCGATATGGCACACGTCAAAGAGGTAGCTGGCGCTGGTGCCAGAAAAACCCCAAAACGTACCGCCGGCAAACGCGGCGAGCGTACCCAGGGCCATCTTGCGCGCCTGGGCGTCGTTGAGGCGGTCGCGCCATGCGCGGCGGGTGCTGCGGCTCAGCTCGTCAGTCCCCTCGGGCACGATAAAATCAGACGCCGCCGTCATCGGTACCGAAGCCCTTTCACGTGCACACTGCGCCGAGCGCTCCTGTTCCATCCCACTCCCCCGAAATCAATTGGCAATAAAGCGTCCAAACTGTAGCACGAATATTGGTATGAAATAGCAGATGATGCGGAGCATCTGCGAGCGTCCAAATTGCAGGGACGAAAGGCCCGATGAGCTATGCCGAGCGGTTGGAATCGCCTGGGGCGCCGGGATCGGCTTCCGCACTTTCATCGGTATGGCCACCGTCGGCATCGCCCTCGTCACCGGCGTCGCCCTGCTCCTCCTGCTCGCGACGGCGCTTTTCGCGAATCTGCTCCACGGCTGCGCGCAGGGCGGCCTCGTCCTCGGCGCATGCCACCTCTTGCGTTGTCTTGACCATATGGCGAATCTCGAGCACCAGCAGCACGATCAGCGGCACCACGATAAGCGGAAAGAACAGCAGCGGATTGGTGAGCAACGAGACCACCACGCCCAGCCCCGCCGAGACAAAGACCACGCGCCCCACCACGTCGGCGGCGGGCACGGGCGCAGCATCCTCGACCGGATTGGCATCGCCCTTGGTGCGGTAAACCGGCGTGCCGTCGGCCGCATCCTCCACGGCAACGATGCGATGCGTGTTGAGCGAACCCTCCAGCGCGTCATCGGACGAATGGAAGGTGATGATGTCGCCGACCTGGTAGGCCTGGCTGTTGTCGGTATCGACGACGATA
Source organism: uncultured Collinsella sp. (assembly GCA_900551195.1). Taxonomy (GTDB): domain Bacteria; phylum Actinomycetota; class Coriobacteriia; order Coriobacteriales; family Coriobacteriaceae; genus Collinsella. The sequence continues at coordinate 11,665 of URVD01000018.1, read as the reverse complement.
AACGAATGCACGGGAATCGCCGGCTCCATCGAGCCGGTCAGCGTACGCATAAAGCCATAGCCCATGATGGTGGGGATCTCACCAGCGGGCGTGAACACCGTGCGCAGCAGCACCACAAAGGCGACGAGAATCACCACGGTCGCCAGCACGTTGATCGCGCGGAGCACATGCTTCATCACTTGTCGGCGTCCTTTGCGGAAGGCTCGACGTCAGTGGCGTCAGATGCCGAAACGTCGGTCTCATCTCCCTCAACGGTCGTGGCGACATCGCCCTCGGCGGCCTCTCCGCGCAAGCGAGCCAGCAGATAGCGCGACAGGCTGTTGCCCTCGGCACGGCGCTCGGCGCGGGCGCGATCGCGCTCGGACTGCTCCAGCTCGTGTGCCAACGAGTCCAAGCGTTGCTGCATCTCCGCGCGGGCGGCCTCGAGCTCGCGCTCGTGCGCGGCCTTGGCGGCGGCGAGTTCCTGCTCAATACGCTCCCCTGCCTCGAGCTCGGCTGCGGCGGCACGCGCGTCGGCGTCGGCACGAGCCTCCTCGGCGGCACGCGCGGCGGCATCGCGCTCGGCAGCGGCAGCGGCGACCTTCTCGCTGGCATCCACCGTAGCCTGCTCAACGGCAGAATCGGCGGCAGCACGGGCGGCGTCGATCGCAGCATCGGCGGCCTGCTGGGCGGCGGCAACCTTCTCCTCGGCCGCGACGACGGTGTCGGCGAGCTTCTGCTCCGCCTCGGCCGCGGCGACGTCGGCAGTCTCCTGCGCGGCACGGGCATCGCGCTCGGCCGCCAGCCGCACTTCCTCGATCTGCAGCTTGGCGGCGTCCAACTTGGCATGCAGCTCGGCCATCTCCTTGGCAGAGGCCTCGCGCACGGCGGCGAGCTCGGCCGCAGCAGTGTCCTTGGTGGCCTGCAGCTCGGCAGCGTCGGCCGCCGTCTTGGCGGCCAGGGCCGCAGTAGCATCGCTCTTAACCTGCGCGACCTGCTCGGAAGCCGCCTGCTCGGCGGCAGCAACCTTGGCGTCCGCGTCTGCCCGGGCGGCAGCCACCTCGGCATCGGCCTCGGCGCGCATCTGCTCAAGCCGCGGTCTCACGCGCCTCGACAGCGTCGGCCTCGGCAGCCTTCTTGCCCGCCTCGACATCCTCCAGCGAACCTTGCAGCTCCTCAACATCAGCCTCGGCCATCTGCGCGCGTTGCGTCAGCGCCAGCTCGCGCGTCTTGGCCTCGTCCAGCTCGTCGGCCAAATCATCGCGCTCGTCGGTCAACGCGTGCGCCTGCACCTTCCAAGACTTGACCTGCCCCTGCAGCTCCTCGATCTGCTCGCGTGCCTCGGCCAGCGCCTGCTCGGCATCGAGCTGGGCCTGCGTGACCTCCTCCACAAACACGCGGCGGACCTCAACATCGGGCAGGTCGGGACTATCGACCTGCACCTCCTTAATCTCTTTAATAAACTTGGGCGCCACCGGCGCGTGTTGCACGCTCTCAAGCTCCTGCAGGTTGCGCTCGTCATCGGTCAGGCTCTTAAAGACGGTGTAGTTGTTGATGAGGTTGGTGTACATCTGCACCATGTACTCGTCATCGAACGCCAGCGCCTGCTGCTGCACGTCGATGTTGTAGCCCACCTTGTCGTAGCGCTCCATAAACTGCCACAGCTGGTAGCACTTGCGGTAGTTGGGGTCTTTCATGATGAGGTTGGTGCGCTGAATGGGACTGCGGACCGCACTGCAGCCGTTCATGATCTGGCAAAACGACGCGCCGCGCAGCGCCATGACCAGGCGGCGCACACGGTCGATGCGCATAAAGACGTCCATGTTGTCGGCGTCGTTCTCGGCAAAGCTCTGGCGGTTTTTGATCGTCATCTCGACGTTATACTCGATCTCTTCGTACGCGTCGTCGATCTTGCTGTGCATCTTAAAGCGGTTGCGGATCTCGTTGCCGGTCGACCAAAAGATCACGTCGGTGCGCTTGTCCACAAACGTCAGCAGGCGCTGAATCAGGTGGTAGATAAAGCGATTCTCGTACAGGTCGTAGGTCTCGACGGTATTGACGTTGAGGATGCGCGTGGGATGGACGCCGCCATCGTCGCTCGGCGCCAGGAACTGCGTGTTCTGGCTCAGGTGACGGACGCTGTCGGCGCTGATCTTTTTGGCGAGCGAGACCGGCACCACCTCTTCCTCGGTGGTGATAAAGCGGCGCGGCTTTTCGATAATGGTATTGATGGCGTCGAGCGAGTCCTCGATCATGCTGATCCATTCCTCGTCCACCACCTTGACGAGCTCCTCGCGCTGCTGCTCGATCGTGGTGCCCGAGGCCTGCGCCATCTCAAACAGATAGCGAAAGTAGCGGCTGTCCTCCTGGATGGGCTCCATCTGCTCGGAGAAGCTGGTATAGAGGTCCTGAATGGTCTCGGACATGGGTTACTCCATAGGTTGGATCGATTGGTAAGGGGCGGGGCGACATCACGCCGCCCCGCACTTACGCCATTAGTAGAAGTTCTGGATCCGCTGCAGGTACATGACGGAATCGGGCAGACCGCCCTCGCCAAAGGTCTTCTCGATGTACTCGATCAGACCCTTCATCTCGTCGCGCACAAAGCTCACGTTCATGGACTCAAATTTCTTGAGCACCTTGCGGGCGATGATGTAGTCCATGCCGCCCAGCTCGGTGCCGCCGCACGCCACGTACACGGGGATAAAGTCGTACATCTGCTTGATGATACGGTTGCCAAACGCCAGCTTAAAGCGGGTCTGCAGGTATTGGTCCAGCTTGTGCATCTTCTGGAGCAGTTCGTCGTCGATCACGTACTCGACCTTGGCCTTTTGGAACAGATACTGCAGGTGGTCGGCCGTCACGTGCACGCGCTCGTGCGGCTCGCACTCAAACGCATCGGCGCGCTCGTTGAGCTCGATGGGAATCGCACGGTCGTACACCTTGTCCGTGATGGTAAAGGTGGAGTCGTCGTTGTTGGCCGTGCCGATAAACCACAGGCTGTCGGGGATGGTGAGCTTGCCGTCGTGCAGAGCCTTGGGGTCGGCAGCCCACTGGGTGGGCACCAGATCGAGCACCCACTCGTCGTGGCTGGGCATCTCGAGCACCGACAGGATCTCGGCAAAGTAGTACTCCACGCGGGCGAGGTTCATCTCGTCGAGCACGATCATGGACGGGTCCTGACGAAGGCCCGCCTCGTACACGGCGCGGAGGAACTCGGTCTCGTTAAAGCGCTTGGAAAACTCGTTAAAGTAGCCCAGCACCTCGGTGCGATCGCGAAAACTCGGCTGCACCGACACGATGGTCGCGGGGTTATCCAGGTAGCGGCTAAAACTGTAGGGCAGCGACGTCTTACCGGTACCCGAGATGCCCTCCAGGATCAGCAGCTTGGAGGCGGCCATGCCGGCCACAAAGCGGCGGATGACCTCAGGCGTGTAGTAGAGATTCATCTGGCTGCAGGCGAACGCGCGGAAGCTGTCGACAAAGTCCTCCAGCGAGATGGCATCGTCGTAGGCCGGCGATTCCCAGTCGCGGTACTTAAGGTCCACAAGGGACAGCTTGGGGAAGCGGTTGGCCTGGGCGATTTCTTTTTCCTCGGCAAGGGTCTTAGCCTCGACGGTGGCCTTGGCCATGGCGGCCGCGGCGTCCTTGACGCCCTCGCCATCGAGCGCGAGCGATGCGTTGCCCGACATGACGGCCGTCGCCGCTGCGCCCTCGCCAGCAGCCGCACCGGCGCCCGCAGCGGCGCCCACCACGTTGCCCACCGTGGGCAGGTGGTCGTCGGCCAGGGCCGAGGCACCCACGTACGGAATCTGCTTGGTGCCGCCCATGGCATTGACCTTGAGCGCCAGCAGCTTGTTCTTCTCGTCCATGAGGTCGAGCACCTGCTTGTTCAGGCGGCCGATCTCGCGATAGAGCGCCTTGTTGGACGTGTCGTCGCGATGCAGGCGACGGTTGATGCGGTAGTGGTGGATCAGAATGGCCACAATCAGCACGGGGACTGCGATGAGCATGGCAAACAGAATGACCGCGCCGATCTTGCCCACCAGGTCAAACGTGGTGAAGTAGGTCATAAAGATGTTGAAGTACTCAACCCAGCCAAACACCAGCAGGTTAAGAATAGAGCTCACGACGGCAACGACGTTATAGACGACCTTTGCCAGCAGCTCCCAGGCAAATCCCAGAAACTCACTCACCGTCGGTATCCTCCTGCTTGGTCGCGTTCATCGCCGCCTCGGCCTCGGCCTTTAAACGACGGGCTTCCTCGAGCTTGGCCTCGGCCTGGGCGAGCTGCTCGGCGGCGTTATCGGCGGCAACGGTGGCGGTGTCACCCTTGCCCTCGGCATCCACGATGGCAGCCGCGGCGGCCAGGCGGTCTTCCTCGGCCATGGCGCGCTTAAGGTTCATGCCCACCACGATAAGGTGATACACCTGGTAGATAAAGAACAGCAGCATGGGCAGGACAATCACAATGAGGAAGCCCATGGAGCTGGACAGAAAGTCCATGACCTTGCCCATCTGCGGCAACGCGAACAGGTACTTACCAACGATGTCTCCGTCGCTGATGATGTGCGTATCGGCCACGTCGTTGTTATCGCCCTTGGTGGTAAAGCTGCGCATGCCGTTGACCTCGTCGATGGCGGCGATGCGGTGCGTGTTGAGCGCGTACTCGTTGTCGATGATGGTGTGGAACGTCACGATGTCGCCCACCTCGAGCTTAGAGGTGTCGCACTTTTGGATGACGATGAGGTCGCCCTTGTTAAACGTGGGCGCCATGGAGTCGGACTGCACGGCGAGCGGGGTGAAGCCGGCGATGTCCGAGACACTGCCGTCCTCGCGCGTGGCGAGCGTGGTAAACGCATACAGGGCCGCCACCAGGATGATGATCCACATGACGACGCTCAGTGCGATGGATGCGGCTTTTTTAACAGATTGCATGATGTCCCTTACTACCGTGTCTGACTAGGTCGTGCGCGGCCCGGTGGCCGCCGTGCATATCTACTGTTCTTCGATGCCCTCAAAGCGCATCGAAACCGAATAGTTAGCTCCCTTTAGCATATTAGTGCAATTTGGGTCCGTTCCCTCGAGCCATATGCGAACGGTTACCGGCTTGTCCGTATCTTTTATTAGGTCGAACATGTCGCTGGCCGCGTTCGCTGCTCCCGAGTCGAGCCCAAAGACGGTGGCCGAACCAGACGAGCCCCCGCCTCCGTTGGGGTTGTAGACCCAGGTGTGGCCATCGGCGGTAAAGCTCATGCGCATGGCGCTGGCCATGCCCTGCGTGTCGGAGCTAAACCGCGTGCCGGACACGCCGCCGTCGCCGTCCTGCCCGGTCAGGCGAACGCGCAAGTCCGTGCTGCTCATAAAGTGCAGCGTGAACTCCAGGTAGGCGCCGGTGGCGGGATCGGCGGTGGAGCCATCCTCGAAGGTAAAGGTCTGGTAGTCGCTCGTGGTGACGGGCCTGAGCTTGGATGCGTCGATGTCCACGCCCTTTTCGCTGGCGATGCGCGCCGAGATCTGGTCGAAGCCCAGGCTGTGCACGTACTCCTCGAACGTGGCGTGCTCGTCCAGGTCAAAACGCAGCGAGCCGTCGGCGTTGGCATCGATCATGAGCATGCGGGTTTTGGCGCTATCGGCGATGGAGAACCAGGCGAACGTTGCCATGGCTATCGCCACCAGGGCAAACAGCACCAGCACCACGGTGGTGGTGAGCTTGCGGCGCAAGTCGGCGCCGGCGGGCTTGCCGGTGGCGGGAGTGCAGCTGGCGGCGGGTTGCTTACGCGTCATGGCTACTCACCGTCCAAGGTCGCAAAGAGCGCCAGGTGCAGGGTGCCCGGGTCTTGATGCAGGTAGTCGGCGCTATCGGGGTCGGTTCCCTCGATGTAGTAATAGATGTCCAGGCGATAGGTCTGGCCCAGCGCCAGCGTGGCGAGCGAGTTTTGCGGGCGCTCGGCCGTCTCGCTCGTGTCCAGCGTATAAGCGGCCGGGTCCTACGTCACGTTGGCACCGCAAGCGAGCTGGCCGTTTTGCCAGCCCAGCAGCATGCCATCGGCGTAGCCCGCCAGGCCCGCAGGCGCGGTCGTGGGATGCTCGCCGCGATGGCCGCTGTCGGAACTGTCGAGCTCAAAGATGTTGGCGGCAAGTACCTGGTTGCCGCTCGAGATCTTAATGCCCACACGGGCTGCGCGCAGCAGCTCGGCGTTGGCGCCCTGCGGGACCAGCGATTCGGCCAGATACAAGTTGACCCTGCCCTTTACTTTGCTGGCACCCGTTCCGGTAATGGTGGGACGCAGATCGATCCAACCATGGTAGAACGCGGAGCCGTTGTCTTTTGCCTGTTCAAACACCGTGGCATCGCCGGCTGAGTTGTTTTGTGCGCAGGCAGCAAAGCCGTTGAGGTCAAAAGTCGAGACCGGGTAGAGCGTCGCGGCGCCGTTCGCGTTGGAAGCCAGGGAAACGTCGCCTTGTTGCGGCCAGCTGCCGCTATCGGCATCGCCCAGCTCCAGCACCAGCTTGGACGTGTCGCTGTGTACGCTCACCGAGTTGGTGTTGACCTTCATGTTGTTGGTAAACCAGGCGTAGGTCGCGACGCCCAAAGTGGCGGCGAGCACCACCATAACAAGCGCGATGTAGGCACGCGCACGGCGAGCATGGCGGCGGGCGACGGCGGGCTCGAGGCGTTCGCGCTCGGCGGCTGCGTTGGAGGGGACCGCGGGGGTCGCGCTCTCGGCGTTGGCCTTGCAGCTATCTGCTGGCATGTGCTTCTTGTCTTCCATGTCGCTTCGCCCCCTTACGCCTTGGCCGCAGCAAAGGCAAGCTGCAGCACCACATCGCGAGCCTGAGCCTCGTCGATGCAATTGGCGTCGCAGCCTTCCATGTACACAACGTAGCGAACGCTTGCCACCTCATTGGCGGCCAGCGTGCAGATGGGTGTGGCGCCTGCACGCGCCGTGGGCGTGTCGCCGGTGCCGTCCATGCTGTAGGCGCTTATGGCACGCGCGGGGTCGGCGGTGTAGGTCCAGCCCGAAGCGCCGGCCGCCACGACCACGCCGTCCTGCGCGGTGGTGCGCCTACTGGTGGCGCCCGCGGTATTGCCTAGGTCGTCGCAGGTAAAGATATGCGTTTGCGTGCCCGATTGGGTCGTGATGACCAGGCCCAGGCGCAGTGTGGCCAGCAGTTGCGGGTCGCTCGTCACGCTCATCTGGCCCTGATACAGGTACACGTTGAGCGCGCTATCGCTACCCTTGAGGTACAGCGTGCCCGAAAGGGCGTAGTCGTCCAGCCGCGCGGTGCAGTCGGCGTAGTCGGTCGTGATGCCGGCGGCGTTTTGGAACGTGCCGCGCCAAAAGCGGGAAAGGTCTGCCGTCGAGATGGGATAGAGCGTCTTATCGGCGGCGGCAAGGGTGGCGGTTGTATCCCATGGTCCGTTGGCCGAAAGGCCAATCTGCAGGTCGGAGCCCTCGTCGCTTACCGTGTGCGCCACGGGCGTCACGTTGGTGAAGCGCGAGTTGCTAAACCAGGCGTATGTGGCCGCACTCAGGGCGGCTACCAGCACCAACATCCATGCGGCCGCGGCAACCATGCGACGGCGCGAGCTTAGGATGTCTTTGATGTTCGATGTACTCATGCCCCGGCCCCTTACGAACGCTTACCGGCAAAGCGCAGCGCCAGCGATTGCAAGCTGGTGGTGGCCAGATTGTTGGTGCAATCGGGGTCGCAGCCTTCGAGCCACACGTATACATCCACACGCACGGGCGTGCTACGGTTGGCTCCCTTGGCAGCGGCGGGCAAGCTGCAGATCTTGGTCGTAGCCTCCTTGAGGCCCACGATACCGGTGTCTTCGTTGTAATCGCAGAAGTGTGCGCTGGTCAGCTGGTCAAAATGGACCGTGGCGCCATCGGAACGGGTGCTGTCGAGCACCAGGTGGTTCTGCTCGTTCTCGCCGGCATCCTTGCCGTCGAGCGTGTTGTAGCGCGCCTGGGGATTGTGCTCGCCCGAGACCTCAAAGATGTACTGGCCCGTCACGGTGTCGCCCTGCCCTGGAGCATAGGTAACCAGTCCCACACGCAGGGCGGTGGAGATGGGGTTTGCCGGGTCCTGCTCGGTAAAGTCGATGCCTGACAGGTACACGTCGGTCGCGGCCGAGTTGGTGGCCAGGTACAGGGAAGTCTTGTAGTAATCGGAATGCTCGGCGGCACCAAACATGCTGGCAAACAGCGAGTCCTGCGTGGTTCCGCCGGTAAAGCCCGTTACCTTTTGGAAGCCGTTGAGTACGTTGTCGGTCGAGACGGGATCGAGCAGACCCGTAAAGCTCAGGCCGGCGTTGGTTTTGTATTCGCCGTCGTACTCGTTGGAGATAAGGAAGGTCACGCCCGTGCCCGCCGCCATCTTGACGTCGGTTATGTGGCGGTTGGCGTTATAGATGTACCAGGCATACGTTACGGCTCCGGCAGCAGCAAGCGCCACCAGCAACGTGGCGAGCATGCGATTGAACTGTTTTTGCAGCGAACGCGCGTCCGACATGCCCCTCCCCCAGATGCCGTGTTGTAAACCGCCTGGACATCATTTGCCCATAATGGAGTTATTTTACGCGAACGTGCAGTTCATCGGGGGTACAAACGGAATATTTCGCGTGCCCTTCGCGCTGCATCGGGGCGGATAGGGTCGCAAATCGCCGCTTTTTAAAAAATAGTTCTTGCCACTGGGCGGGAGCTCCGTTATATTATTTCCTGCGCACTCGCGCACCCTTGATCGGGCGTTTAGCTCAGGGGGAGAGCGCTTCCCTGACACGGAAGAGGTCAGAAGTTCAAATCTTCTAACGCCCACCAAATGTTCGCAGCTCAGAGACTATGTCTCTGGGCTGTTTTGTTTTGGTCGCCAAATGTGGCACCAGATATTGAACTCAAGATCCGCGTGCGATGATCTTCGCATCCCGTAGGGGCACTGGCTGATTGCATACGTCCTGACCGAGCGTGACCGCAACATGTTGGTCAAGCGCAATCTTTTGGATTATTTTGGCGTGAGCGGCTTGGTTTTGGTAGGATTTGTCAGCGGCTTGACTAAGGGCGTTTTATAACTGCCATGCAGGTAGCCGTGTTGGTAACGTTTTACCGACTTGCCAAGAACCCCTCATAATTAATGCGTCTGCAAAATGACCAATTGCTTTGACCTGCTGAAACACTATATGTTGTGTTTGAACTAAAAAAAGAATACAGGATATAGATGCGTCTTTGTCGTATGATAGATGGCGGACAGAGAACGAAGACCTTATTCGTCCCATTTGGACACGCCTTTGAGCCGCCTGATCGGCCGCGAGGATTGTCCGCATGAGGACTTATGGTTTATCGAGAACACAGATTGCGCGACGGCGCCGCAAGACAGGGGCAAGCCCTGCCGGGCATCGTTTGGCTCTGAAGCGCAATGAGACTACGACGCGAAAGAGGCAAGAGGATGAAGATCATCAAGCGCAGCGGCACCGAGGTTGTCTTTGACATCGATAAGATCGTCAATGCCATCCGCGCCGCAAACTTGGAGGTCGAGGAGAGCTCTCGTCTTACCGACCGCCAGGTGGTTTACGCGGCACAAAACGTCGCCGAGGCATGCGAGAACGCGGGCCACACCGTGTCGGTCGAGGAGATTCAGGATCTGGTCGAGGACGAGATCATGCGTCTCGACTGCTACGAGGTCGCTCGCCATTACATCATCTATCGCTATGTTCAGAGCCTGAAGCGCCAGAAGAACACGACCGACGACAAGATTCTGTCGCTGATCGAGTGCAACAACGAAGAGGTCAAGCAGGAGAACTCCAACAAGAATCCGACCGTCAATTCCGTTCAGCGTGACTACATGGCCGGCGAGATCTCCAAGGACCTGACTCAGCGTGTGCTGCTGCCCCAAGAGATCGTGGATGCCCATAATGAGGGCCTGATCCATTTCCACGATTCGGATTACTTTGCCCAGCACATGCACAACTGCGACCTGGTGAACCTGGAGGACATGCTCCAGAACGGCACTGTTATCTCGGGTACGCTGATTGAGAAGCCGCACAGCTTCTCGACCGCCTGCAACATCGCGACGCAGATCATCGCTCAGGTTGCTTCCTCCCAGTACGGCGGCCAGTCGATTTCGCTGACCCATCTTGCCCCGTTCGTCGAGGTGAGCCGTCAAAAGATTCGCGGCGAGGTCGCCCGCGAGCTCGAGGAGCTCGGCGTTTCCGCATCTCCCGAAAAGGTCCGCGAGGTCGTTGAGGACCGTCTGCGCGATGAGATCCGTCGCGGCGTCCAGACGATTCAGTATCAGGTCGTGACCCTTATGACCACCAATGGCCAGGCGCCGTTCGTGACGGTCTTTATGTATCTTAACGAGGCCCGTACGCCTCAGGAGAAGCACGACCTTGCCATGATCGTGGAGGAGACGCTTCGTCAACGCTATGAGGGCGTTAAGAACGAAGCCGGTGTGTGGATTACCCCGGCATTCCCCAAGCTCATCTATGTACTCGAGGACGATAACGTTCACGAGAATTCCCCGTACTTCTACCTGACCCAGCTGGCCGCTAAGTGCACCGCCAAGCGCATGGTGCCCGACTATATCTCTGAGAAGAAGATGCGCGAGCTCAAGCTGTCGAAGGGCGAGACCGCGGGCAACGGCGACTGCTATACCTGCATGGGTTGCCGCAGCTTCCTGACGCCCGATCGCTCCGGTAACGGATTTAACAACGTGGCCAACGCGCTGAACTATGACCCGAACAAGCCCAAGTACTACGGTCGCTTTAACCAGGGCGTTGTGACCATCAACCTGCCCGATGTCGCGCTGAGCTCGCATCAGGACATGGACAAGTTCTGGAAGATCTTCGACGAGCGCCTTGAGCTATGCCACCGCGCCCTGCTGTGCCGTCATGAGCGTCTGATGGGTACGCTTTCGGATGCCGCACCGATTTTGTGGCAGTACGGCGCCCTCGCTCGTCTGAAGAAGGGCGAGACGATCGACAAACTGCTCGTGGGCGGATACTCTACCATCAGCCTGGGCTATGCTGGCCTGTATGAGTGCGTCAAGTACATGACGGGCCACAGCCACACCGAGAAGGAGGGCACGCCCTTTGCCATGGCCGTCATGCAGCGCATGAACGACAAGTGCGCGGAGTGGAAGGCCGAAAGCGATATTGACTTCTCGCTGTACGGTACCCCGCTTGAGTCGACGACCTACAAGTTCGCCAAGTGCCTGCAGCGCCGTTTTGGTATTATCCCGGGCGTGACGGACAAGGGCTACATTACCAACAGCTATCACGTCCATGTGTCTGAGGAGATCGACGCATTCGACAAGCTCAAGTTCGAGGGTATGTTCCAGCAACTTTCGCCGGGCGGTGCCATCTCCTATGTCGAGGTTCCCAACATGCAGGACAACCTCAAGGCTGTCATCCGCGTGATGCAGTACATCTACGACAACATCATGTACGCCGAGCTCAACACCAAGAGCGATTATTGCCAGGTGTGCGGTTACGACGGCGAGATCAAGATTGTCGAGGATGACGGCAAGCTGGTGTGGGAGTGCCCCAATTGCGGCAACCGTGACCAGGAGAAGATGAATGTCGCCCGTCGCACGTGCGGTTACATCGGTACCCAGTTCTGGAACCAGGGTCGAACCGAGGAGATCCGCGACCGCGTGCTGCATCTCTAATACCGCTCCGGGG
>URVD01000017.1 GCA_900551195.1 uncultured Collinsella sp. | reverse complement strand
CCCGCCGTTATGAGCGGACGGGCGCCCTTACAGGGGGACGCGATTAAGCGGTGAAGGGGTGAATCGTCACGCCCTTAACCACGCGGTTGACCGTGCCGGTGGGGCTCGGCGTATCGGGCGTGTTGCCCACGCGCACGGAGTTGAGCAGGCTGATAGCCTGGGCAAACATCACGAACGGCAGAGCAAGGTAGCCCTCGGGAAGTGCCTCGTAGCCCTTAAAGGTGAAGGACTCACCCTCATAGACGGTGGCACCTTCCTGCTGAACGGCAACGGTGTGCTGAGCGATCTCGTCGCCACCGATCTCGTTGAGGATGTCGATGTCGTACTGACGGGTGTAGGCGTCGTTGTTGACGAACACGAAGACGAGCGTCTTATCGTCGACGAAGGACTTAGGTCCGTGACGATAGCCCATGGAGGTGTCGTAGGAAGTAGCGACCAGACCGTGAGCGAGCTCGAGGATCTTGAGCTGGCTCTCCTGGGCAAGGCCACCGAAGGAGCCAGAACCCAAGTAGGTCACGCGGTTGAAGTCGCCAGCCAGGTAATCGGCGATCTCGGGCTCACGGGAGATGACCTCCTCGCCCATCTTGGCGATGGTCTCAACCCACTCGGCCTTCTGCTCGTCAGAGGCAGTGTCGAAAATAAGGGTGGAGAGCAGGGTCATGCAGGAATAAGAACCGGTCATGGCGAAGCCCTTGTCGTTGGCGCGCGGAATGAGCAGCGTCAGCGCGTTGGGATCATCGGCAGACTCGACGGCGAGCTTGCCCTCGGGAGCGCAGGTGATGTTGAGGAACTTGACGTTGTGGACGAGCTCCTTGGCAACGGCAACGGCAGCAAGGCTCTCGGGGCTGTTGCCAGAGCGGGCAAAGGAAACCACGAGCGTGGGATCCTCGGCGCGCAGGAAGTCGCGCGGAGCGCTCACGATGTCGGTCGTGGCGATGGGCTTAAAGTCGTAGAGATCAGTGTTGCCAGCGTGACGCAGGTACGGGGCGCAGGTATCGCCAACGTAGTCGGACGTACCGGCACCGGTGAAGACAACGGACAGACGGCCCTCGCCCATAGCGCGAGCCTCGGCCAGGAAGGCCTCGATGGCCTCCTTGTTCTCGCGATAGATGTTGAGCGTATCACGCCAAAGCTCGGGCTGCTGAGCAATCTCGGCCGTGGTGATCTGGGCGCCGAGCTCGGTGAGCTCCTCGACACTCTTCTCGAACATTTCTAATACCTCTCTCTAGAAGTAATCCTCTGACGTGCAATTATACACTTCAGTTGGTTATCTGGTAGTAACCAGTTAAATGCAAAGAATCACCATATGGAAACGATGCGGACACTAGTTGCTACGCTGGTGGTAAACCTTGTATTTAAACTGATCGGCACGAGCAACCGAGAGTGTATACTCCACAACCTCGTTTGACTCGTTATACGTAGTCCTGACCAAATCGAGCACAGGCGAGCCCTCGACAATTCCCAAAAGGTGGGCGTCGGTGGGACGGGCTATGCTCGCATAGAACTCCTCTTCGGCCACGCGTATCTTTTGCTGAAAGTCTTGCTCAATCACATCGTAAAGCGGCTTGCGCTCCAGCAGCGGTCGCTTTAGGGACAGAAATTGACGAACCGGTAGATAGCTGCGTTCGACCATCATGGGCATGTTGTCGGCAGAACGAAGGCGCTTGAGCTTAAAAATGCGATCACCGATACGTAATCCCATATGCTCGGCCAGATTCTTATCGGCCTCCATCTCGCAAAAATCGAGAATCGTGGTCTCGGGGTCGCGACCCATCGCGCGCATCTGCTCGGTAAAGCTGTAGGACTGCATAAGATTGGTTGCCTTTGCCGAACGGTCGGTCACAAAGGTACCGCGACCGTGCTGCCGAACCACCAGTCCTAAACGCTCCAGTTCCTGCAGAGCCAGGCGTACCGTAGTGCGCGAGAGACCATAGCGCTCCGAAAGTTCGCGCTCGGAAGGAATCATGTCACCGGCGCGATATTCATGGTCAATCTTTTCGGTCAGAATATCGACCAGCTGATCGTACAGCGGTTGCTTGCGCGCTCCGATCGCCATCCTATCCTCCCTTTTGCTCAAACTAGGCTACTACCTTGGGTGTTTAGCATTATCTGTCTGCCACACCCGAATCATCAAGAAAACAAAAGCCGCGCGCTCTTTCGAGCACGCGGCTTTTAACATACACATGGCTTAAGGGGTCGGGGTGTGAGCCGCGTAGGGACACACCCCTCAAGCTAGAGCCTTACCAGATGCTCGGCCAGAGACCAAGCGGGCCAGCGCCCAGGATGCCGAGGACGAAGAGCAGCAGAATGCCCTTGGTCGGGGTCCAGCTGTGCTTAGCGAACATGTAGTAAAGCAGCAGCGTAAGCATAAGCGGGACGAGCTTCGGGACGATGGTGTTGAGGGTGTCGGCAACAGAGAAGTTGACCGGATCCTCGGTGACGGTGCCGTAGGTAACGGACTCCATGCCGTTGCCCAGATCGGCGACGCCGCACTTGACCTCGTTGCCGTCGGCATCGACGGCGGTGAGGGCGTTGCCGTCCTCATCGGTCATGGCGATGGTACCGGCCTCAGCGGTCTCGGTATCGATGCCCTCCATACCGGTGAAGTTCTCGGCCTCCTTCTCGGAGACGATCACGGTAGTAGGGGCAAGGCCACGGGTGGTGCCGTTGGGGATCTGGAGGTTGATCTGGGTGCCACCCATGGTGACGACCAGGCAACCGACGACGAAGACGCCCATGATGGAAGCGGCACGCGTGAAGGCCTGCATGTTGGCGGTCAGAGCGTCAATAGCGCTGGTGCCAAGCTTGTAGGACCAATTCATGAGCCAGAAGCGCAGAGCGAACTGGACGACGTTGAAGATCACCAGGAAGATGATCGGCGCAGCGGCGTTGCCGTTGATGGCCATGTTGGAGGTGATGCCGGCCGTGATAGGCACGAGCGTCAGCCAGAACAGGGCGTCACCGATACCACCGAGCGGGCCCATTGCGGCGACGCGGACGGCGCGGATCGTGGGGATGTCAACCTTGTTCTGCTCGAGCGAAAGCACGATACCCATAACAAAGGTGACGAGGAACGGGTGGGTGTTGAAGAACTCCAGGTTGTGGCTCATGGAAGCCGCGAGGTCGTTCTTGTTGGTGTGGATCTTCTCCAGACCGGGGATGATGGAGTAGAGCCAGCCAGCGGCCTGCATGCGCTCGTAGTTGAACGATGCCTGCAGGAAGCAGGAGCGCCAAGCCATCTTGTTGAGGGTCTTCTGGTCGAGCTGCGGAGCAGGAGTGAGATCCTCGTAGTGCTCCGGGATCACATACTCATTAGATGCCATCTTCGAAGTCACCTCCGTCAGAAACAGCTGCACCCTTCAGCTCGGTCTGCTGCTGGAAGTCCCAGAAAGCGATGCCGAAGCCGATGAGAGCGAGGATGAGCAGAGCAGGGGTTGCCAGAGAATCGTTGGCAACGGTGATGAGCGCGAGGCCAAAGCCCATGAGGAAGAAGCCCCACATATCGCGGTTCATCATAACCTTGAGCAGGACGGCGAAGCCGACGAAGCGCATCATGCCGCCTGCAGCGGAGAGACCGGTCTGCAGCCAAGTCGGGATGGCGGAAGCGATGGTCTGACCGATGGTAGCGCCAGCGATGAAGAACAGGGTGACGACGACAGCGAAGATCAGGCCGAGCAGAGCCATGGCGAAGTAGTTCAGACGCTCGATACCCTTGGTGTCGGCGTTGTGAGCCATGTTGTCCGCGGAGGACATGAGGGGCGACATAAGCGTGAAGACCAGGGTAACGCCGAGCTGACCAAGCAGAGCGAACGGAATGGCAAGGCCGACTGCCGCGTTGGGCTCGAGGCCCGTAGCGATAGCGAGAATGGCTGCCATGATGCCGCCGATGACGGCGTTAGGCGGCTGAGCACCTCCGATCGGCATGTTGCCGATCGTCATGAGCTGATAAGTACCACCCACGAGAAGACCGGTGTTGAGGTCGCCAAGGATAAGACCAATGACGGCGCCGGTGACGATGGGCTGATAGAGAGACTCGAGGAAGTTAAACTGGTCGATTGCCGCGACGAACGTGACGATGAAGACCAGAGCGACCTGGAAGATCGTGTATTCCATCTTGCTCCTCCTTTCAAAATGTATGTACGCACTTTGGATTTCACGTACAGAATGTCAGGGTTTCACTCCTGACAACGTGGATCACGAAGACTACGAGAAGAGCTTGCTCGTGTCCTCAACAGGCGTGCTCGGAACGCGCCTGATCTCCAACTCCACCCCCAATTCCTGCAGCTCTTTAAACGCAGCGACATCCTCGTCGTTAACTGCGACGGAGGTGGCGACTTGGCGCTTTCCTTCCGACATGTGCATGTTGCCGATGTTTACCTTCTTTATAGGCACACCGCCCTTGACGAGCGTAAGCACGTCTTCCGGTGTTTCGGCCACGATGAAGATCTTCTGGCGCGGGCTCGCCTTGCCAATGACGTCGATGGTCTTCTGCAGAGAGAAGAAACGCGTAGCGACGCCGGCGGGAGCGGCCATCTTCATGAGGTTCTGGCGCATGGTGTTGGTCGCCACGTCGTCGTTGGCGACGAGGATGAGGTTGGAGCCCAGGGTGGAGTTCCACTGGGTGGCAACCTGACCATGAACCAGTCGGTTATCGATGCGGGTAAGAAGAATGTTGGGTTCTGCCATGTTGATCAGCTTCCTTTCGTTATTTGCTGACGACAGTTACTTGATCTCCTGAATCGCGTAACGCGAAACATCTACGACGGCACCGGATCGGACTTTGATCTGGACCTTTTCGCCTTCGATGCCCTTGACGGTTCCGTAGATACCGCCGGCGAAAAGAACCTCCTGACCCGGCTTGAGCTCGGTGTGCAGCTCCTTGAAGTACTTCTGCTTCTTCTTCATGTTGATTTGCGACCAGATGGTGTAAATCAAGCCCATGACGACAAGCAGGCCTAAAAGAGCGACCGAGGAGCTCAGGACGCTGGCTCCGAAATCGGCCATTAGATGCCGTCCTCGTCACCGAAGATATCCTCTTCCTCGGCACCAGCGACGGAGGCAACCGTCTGGGCGGTGATGCCCGTCTGGCCAACGGTCACGGCCTGCTCGCCAAGCTCGGCGAGCGTAGCGTTGCCGCGGAGGAACAGAAGCTCAATAACCATGGGAAGGTTCGTGCCAGTCAGAATCTCGACGTTGTCGACATCCTGGGCAATCATCATTGCCTGGTTGAACGGGGTACCACCAAGCAGGTCGGTAAAGACGAGCACGCCATCGCACTCCTCGCGCATGGCGGTGATAGCGGCGCGGAGATCCTCACCGTAGGAAGCAGCCTGGTCGCCCTCGAAAGGAACGACGGTAAAAGCGGGCTGATCACCGGCGACCATAGCGATAGCGCTTGCGAGGCCGGGTGCGAACTGTCCATGACCGGTAAGAATAAAGCCAACCATTCAAATTTCCCTTCCGAAGGTGTGTACGATCTGAGTCCGATGTTTTCGGAAGCCAGCGGGCGGACGCCCTTAAAGCTTCTTGGAAAGCGTTCTTTGAAGACCAGTGGTCTCTCAACTGGTAGTAACCACGTGACGTGTTGTTGTTACTATATCATCACAGAAGAGGTCGCTTTCGCTGATTCACGCAATAAAACGTTTTTGCACCGCTCACGGCGATAAATCGACCGTTTACCGCTCGTTAACACTTCTACCTGCGGTTTTGAAACCGTTTCGAAATACTTTGACGAAAGATCGGAACCTTTTCTGTGTCTAAACAACGCAGGGTGGCCAAAAAAGGCATGTAGAAAAAATGCAGGTCATTGTGAAGATTTGTGAATTGGTCTTTTTGACTTAATACCAGTTAGAACCAGTTTAGAAATTATCGGTGAACGGTAGTTTTCGACCGCTCAGCGGTTATTTCCAATCGTTTGCAGCTCCTTTTCCATATGAATTAGGGAGACCCGATGAAGCACTTGCGTGGTTGCGGGAAATTTCGATACTCGTCCATCCCCCACGTGCCAAACTCTCACTCCCTAAATATGCCATAAGCTCTCGCTATTCGTCTTACAAACATAACTTACTCTAATCTGTAATTGTTTATCGTTTATCATTAAGTATGTTATAAGATTTAAATATCATCCTAGACATTGGTTGGAGGAGCTATGATCCGCTGGAACGTATCCAAATCGAATGAACCCATCAACCGCGAACAGGCAATAGCCGATCTGAGGAAGCTCGCTCACATCTGCAAATGGGCCACAATCTGCACCGCCGTAGCGCTCGCTCTGGGACTCCTCGCAGTCATTGCAATCGAGCTTCTACTCATATTGCCTAGCCTCTCCCAAGGGTTCTGCCTCCAATCCGTAGAGCTTAATGCCGGCGAAGGGCCATCTCTCGCTCTCGTCGGCGCCAATGAACAGACCCCTCTTATGCTTGTCGCGCACGACGGTCATACTGCCATAGGGAGCGCCATGATGACATGCCTTGCGCTTGCCATTGTGCTAAGCGCATACAGGTTTTTCTCCACCATTGAAAAGGCAGGCAGGCCCTTTGACCTCGAATGCATCCGCATACTACGTCAAATAGGACATTTGTTCCTTATCGGCGGCGCTGCCGTGAAACTTTTTGGTGCCATAGTCACAGGGCTGATACTCTCAGGATTTGGCGGCAACTTTACGGATGCGCTTGGCGGCCAGCATCTCGACCTCTCTATGCTCTTTGCAGGCCTGATTATTAGCCTGATTGCCAGCGTCTTCCAGTACGGGTGTATCCTGCAAATACAAGATGACGAGTTGCTCTAGGGGGAATCCATGATTATTCTGCGGCTCGACCGCATGCTTGCCGAACGCAAGATTTCATCCAAAGAGCTTGCGGAACGCGTGGGTATCTCCCAGGTCAATATGTCGCGTATCAAGACGGGCAAGGTTTCTGCCGTGCGCTTTTCAACTCTTGACGCGATATGCCGGGCACTCGACTGCCAACCGGGCGATGTGCTGGAATATATGCCTGACGATGAAGCCGATAACCTCTTTGGACTTAAAGATTAATAGGCATAATGTAGCCACCAGCGCCCAAACGCAAATAGCCCGCTAGAACGGATATCGTTCTAGCGGGCTTATTCAGATAGTTCGGCTACGCGATCGATAAGCTCAGGCAAACCTTACGCGAACAGGCCGTAGATGCTGATGTTGGCCTTGGCGTACAGGCCGTTAGCGTACTCGGTCCACTTGGAGCTGGCGCTCGAAGCCTGCGAGGAGTACTGCTGGTAGGCGGTGTAATAGGCGGTCATGGCCTGCTTGTAGGTGGCACTATCGGCGGTAAAGGCATCGTCGGCGAAGGCCTTAGCGTAGGTGCTGTTCTCGTCCTTCCAGGTTCCCTTCGAGCTATCCCACTCGTCGCCGGCAAGGTTGATGATGTAGTCGGCGTAATCCTTGCTCGCGGTCTCCTCGTTGCCGTCAGCAGGCTCAGTCGGAGCAGTCGGCATGCTTGCGGAGCCATCGCCCACCTTCTCCTTGTAGAGCTTCTGCAGCGTTGCGGACTGACGGACGATCTGCTTGGCCTGATCCTTGGACACGCCGTACTGTTTTGCCATGGTCTTGTAGTCGGAGGTGCCGATGGAATCCTCGGCGTACTTCTTCATCTCCTTAGAAGAGACGGTAATGCCCTCGTCCTCGGCAGCATCGAGCAGAATCTTGTTGCGCACGTAGGACAGGATGACATCGGCAGAAGGAGCGGTGTAGTTGCCATCGCTATCCTTGACGGTATCGAGGCTGTACTGGCTCTCGATGGCCTCGCGCGCGGTGATGTCGCTCTTCTTGCCGTTATAACTATAGCTTGCCACGGTCGAATCGAGCTGGTCCTCGGTGAGGATCGCCGAGCCGACGCCCTTGCCGCCAAAGCCGCCGTTGCCGATAAAAAAGCCGACCACAGCAGCGATCACGACAGCGACCACAAAGGCGGCAATCATCGTCTTCTTGTGCTTGGATGCATGGTCGTCCGCGTCGGCGTCAGTTTCGTCCTCATCCTGCTCCTCGGGCATGAGGTTCTCGTCGGCGGCGTCCGCGGCGATCTTTGCCTCCAGGCGAGCGTCCTCCTCCTCGGCGGTCGTGCCGGCGGCAATATGTTCGGCAGACGTACCGGCGACCAGGTCGATCTTCTCGTCCTCATCACCGTCGGGGCCTTCGCCGCGCTCGATGATCTGGATGCCGTCGATCTCGTCCTTCTCGTCCTTCTTTTGAATCAGACCCATATCAGTTACTCCTTGTTAGGAAACATAGTCCTCAATAGAATACGCCCGACGGAGCGCCGGGCGTATTGATTCTTAGGTTATACGCAAACACTTAAGTACTATTTAGGCGTTTGCAGCGTGCATGTCTTAGGCCAGGTGCGCGATAACGGCATCGGCAAAGGTCTGCGTGCCCACAGCGCCCTCAACGGAGCCGGTCTGGGCACGACGCACGTCACCGGTAACCTGCTCGCCCTCGTCGAGCGTGGCAGATACGGCGGCACGGATACGATTGGCCGCATCGTTCTCGCCCAGGTGATCAAGCATCATCGCAGCAGAGAGGATCTCGGCCGTGGGGTTGGCGATATCCTGGCCAGCGATATCGGGCGCAGAGCCGTGCGTTGCCTCGAAGATGGCGCACTCGGCACCGATGTTGGAGCCGGGGGCCATGCCCAGACCGCCCACCAGGCCGGCGCACAGGTCACTCACGATGTCGCCGTACAGGTTGGGCAGCACCAGGACATCGAAGTCATTGGGGTTCTGGACCAGGCCCATGCAGGTGGCGTCGACGATCTTGTCGTTGAACTCGATATCGGGATAGTTAGCGGCCACCTCGCGCGCAACGCGCAGGAACAGGCCGTCAGTCGCCTTCATGATGTTGGCCTTGTGCACGGCCGTCACCTTTTTGCGGCCGCAGCGGCGGGCATACTCAAAGGCATACTCCACAATGCGGCGGCTCTTGGCGATGGAGATCGGCTTGATCGAGATCGCGGAATCGGCGGCGAAGGTCTTTTGGCCCGAACGCTCGACGAGCTGCGAGAGCTCCTCGACCTCGGCAGCGCCCTCATCGAACTCGATGCCGGCGTAGAGGTCCTCGGTGTTCTCGCGCACGATGACCAGGTCGACATCGCGGAAACGCGAGCCGTCACCCGGCTGCGACAGACAGGGGCGCACGCAGGCGTACAGGTCGAAATGCTTGCGCAGGGCCACGTTGACGCTGCGGAAACCCGTGCCAACCGGCGTGGTAATGGGGCCCTTGATGGCAACCTTGGTCTCGGCGACCGCATCGAGGACGTGCTGGGGCAGCGGCGTGCCAAACTCGTCCATGACGCCGGCACCGGCCTCCTGGACGTTCCAGTTGATCTGGACACCGGTGGCCTCGACCACGCGGCGCATAGCCTGCGTAATCTCGGGACCGATACCGTCACCGGGAATCAGGACTACATCGTGCGCCATAATCTGTTACTCCTCGTCTTCGGCGTCGTCAGATTTTTTAACGCTAGCACGCTTCTTCTTTTTGGAGAGATCCAGGCCAAAACGTTTAACAAGCATTTCGCAAATCTCGCTCGAACGGGCCTTGAGATAGCTGCCCTTACCGTTCTCGGCATCGAACTTAAGGCGCAGCGCAAGCTTCTCGGCAACCTCGGCGTCAATCTCGCCCTGGCAAAACTCGTACAGGCAACCGAGCATGTCGCGATACTCAAGGTCGCCGTGGTAGCACTGGATGGCCTCGTCCAGGATGGGCCAAGCCTCGCGCGAACGCTCGACGCCCGTGGCACCCCACACGCACAGCAGGCGGAAGGCGGCATAGCGTAGCGTGGAGGAGATCTCGTCGAACAGTGCAGTCTCGGCGCCCTCAAAGGCATCGCCCAGCTGCTCGGGGCAGGTGGTAGCGAGCGCCGTCAGGGCATCAAGGGCCTCCCAGCGGGTCTGCGCCTCGGGGCGGTCGAGCGCCTCGATCAGCGCAGGCACGCAGGGCACGACGCGCTGCGGGTCACGCTCGGCCAGCAGATGCAGCACGCGGGCGGCAAACTGGCGGATGCGGCGCGTGGGGCAGCCGAGCTCCTTGACCAGACGGTCGACGGCGTTCTCGTTCTCCTCTGCCAGCTGAAGCTGTGCCAGCTCCTCGTCGGTGAGCTGTTCGTCTTTGTTTTCTGCCATAGTTACCTCTTCTTATTTCTTAGCGTGCTTGCCAGCACCCTTGCTGTCATCGGTGACCGAGATGAGCTGTCGGTCGGCTGCGCCATTGCGACGCGCACGGCGGCGTTCCTCGGCGTCGCCCGCGTCGGCGGCGGCGCGGTGAGCCTTGTTGACGTTAAAGACCTCGTCGTGCTTGCGCCACGGACCGACGGACTCGCCAAAGCTCATCTTAAGGCCGGCGATAAAGCCGCCGAGCCAGCCGATCGGCGCAAACTGCACCAGCGGGAACAGTGAGAACACCCAGGTCAGCAGGACGACTGCCGCCGCGCCTGCAAAGTTGGCAATCCAGTAGTCGCGCTTGGTGATCACGCGCTTTTCGCAGGCCCACTGGCCGCACAAAAAGCCAATGTAGATCGCAAAGAGAAAGAGCACCAGCGCGAGCACCACGAACGTCCAGCTCATGGGCGCTACTCCTCGTGATGATGGCCGCAGCAGCACTCGTGGCCGTCGTCATGGCCGTGGCCGCCGCAGCACTCGTGGTCCTCGCCGTGATGGTGACCGCAACCGCACTCGTGGTCGTCGCCATGCTCGCCGCAACCGCAGCCGTCCTCGTGGGCACCGTGCTCCTCGGGACGATACTGCGACCAGTCCAGACCGGCGGCGATGGCATCGGCCTCCTCCTTGTAGAGGACCGTGATGGCCTGGGTGCCCAGCTTGGCGCCACCGATGGCGTCGAGCATGTCGTAGAGCGTAAAGGCCACGTCGGCGCCGGGCAGCGCGAGCTCGCGGTCATCGGCGTAGGCGAGCGCCAGACGCAGATCCTTAATGAAGTGCTCGACCATAAAGCCGGGCTTGTAGTCGCCGTCGAGCGCCTTGGGGGCTAAGCTCTCCATAGCGCCGGACTTGCCGGTGCCGCCCAGGATCATCTGGCGGGTCTTCTCCAGGTCAAGGCCGCTCAGCTCGGCAAATGCCATGGCGTCGGCCATGCCGACCATGCAGGCGCCCAGCGACACCTGGTTGGCGAGCTTGGCAGCCTGGCCCTTGCCGGCGCCATCGAAGCAGCAGATGTTGGCCGCAAAGGTGGCAAGGATATCGCGGACCGGCGCGATGTCGTTCTCGGTGGCGCCCACGATGGCCGTGAGCGTGCCGGCGATAGCACCCGACTCGCCGCCGGTGACGGGGCAGTCAAACGCCATGCGGCCGGAAACCTGGGCGGCCTCGGCAATGTCACGGGCGAGCTCGGGCGAGCTCGTGGTGAGGTCGATCAAGACCGCGCCCGGCTTGGTGCACGCGAGCAGGCCGTCGCCCGCCAGGTAGAGCTCCTCGACCTCGGAGGGATAACCCACCATGGTAAAGACGACGTCGGCGTTCGCCACGGCATCTGCCGGCGTATCGGCCCAAACGGCACCGCGCTCGATAAGCGCGGCGGCCTTGGACTTAGTGCGGTTGTTGACCGTGACGGGATAGCCGGCGTCCAGGATGTGGCCGGCGATGGGGGCACCCATGATTCCGGTGCCGATAAATGCGACGGAGAGCTTGTTTGCCATGAAACCTTTCCTTTTGGGTTGGGTGTTATTACCAGGTTGAATACTCGGTGCCAGCGTTTGGGCTGTGAGTTGAGGGCGATTACGGCCGCGTTACTTGCCTACTGACCGCGCACGCGGCGGGCGATGCGGTCGGAAAGCGAGGCTTTCTCGGCGCGGTTCTTGCCCCAAAACGCAAGTGCCACCATGCCGGGGCCCACGTGCGAGCCGATGGTGGGACCAACGGAGCTGCGGATAATCGTGACGTCGGCGCAGCCCTCCTCCTTGCGGATGGCAGCTTCGAGCCAGTCGCCGTCCTTTTCGGCATCGGCCGTCATAATGGCGATGGGCATGGTGCGATCGGGCACATAGTTCTCGCGGAACGACTTGAGAATGGACTTGAGCGCCTTCTTGCGACCGCGGTTGACGCCGATCAGCGACAGCGAGCCGGCCAGGTCGTAGGACAGCTCGGGTTTGACGTCGAGCTTTGCCGTGAGCTGTGCCGCCGCGGGCGGAATGCGGCCGCCGGCAGCCAGCGCGTCAAAGCTCTCGAGCGTAAAGTAGCCGTGGACATAGGTCTTGGCCTCGTTTGCCCAGTCGACCAGCTGCTTGGCGGTAAGTCCCGCCGAGCGCTGGCGCACGGCCTCGAGCGCCAAGAGCTCGCCGGTCGCGCAGGGCAAGGCGTTGTCGACCACGTAGAGCTCAAAGTTGGGATACTCGGAGCGCACGGCATCTGCCGCCTGGCATGCGGAGTTGTAGCTCGACGACAGCGCCGAGGTAAAGCACAGGTAGACCGTGGGCGTGCCCTCTTTGGCGCACTCGGTAAAGAACTCGATATAGCGACCGAGCGACACGGCGGAGGTAGACACGCGAGCGCCGGCGCGCATGCGGTCGTAGAACTCCTTAGGGCTCATGCTCGACCAGATGTCATCCGTGCGCTCCTCGCCATCGATAATGAAGGGAAAACCCAAGATATCGACATCGAGGTTCGCGGCGACCTCGGGGCTAAAGTCGCAGCAGGTATCGACAACGATGCGGCAACGGTCCGAATGACCGGTAGATGCGGCCTTGTCCATCAAAGCGACTCCTTACGTAAAAAAGGCGACCACCCGCATGGGATGGCCGCCAACCGTTAACTCATGCAAGTTAACGTATTTTACTCGTCAAGTGTTTCGATGCGGGGCTTGATGATGCCATATCCACCATTCTTACGGTGATATACCACATTGATGAGGCCGGTCGTCGCGTTCTCGAACACGTAGAAGTCGTGGCCCAGCAGATCGGTCTGCACCAGCGCCTGCTCCTCGGTCATCGGGGTGACGTCAATAACCTTCTCACGAACGAGCAGGTCGTCGTCCTCCTCGGGCAGCAGCAGGTCGGCCAGATCCTCGACGCGCTCGACCGGTGCGACATCCGCGGCGCTGGCACCGCCCTGGCGGTTGTCCACGACCTTGGTCTTGAACTTGCGCAGCTGGCGGGTGACCTTATCGGCGGAGAGATCGATGGCGGCATACATATCTGAGCCGTGCTCGGCAACGCGAATCACAGAGCCGCGGGCACGAACCGTGACCTCGACGATTGCCGGGTTGGGGTTCGAGGGGTTCTTCTCATAACGAAGCACAACGTCGACCGTCATGGGCTCGATATCGAAAACCTTGAGCGCCTCGCCGATCTTCTCATCCACATGCGCACGCAGAGCATCGGTTACCGTCGTCTTGCGTCCAGAAACCTTGATATCCATACGTGGCTCCAATCTGCCTCGGGGACTTACTGTACTGGCTATGTACCCATTGCCGTGCATTTAATCACGCGGATTCCCAAAGACCCGAATAACGATTGCTTGATACCGCATACCGAAGTCTCGCACTTTTCTGTGGCAAAGTGCGCTATAGGAGGGAGCCGGCGACTTTGTATTTGGTCCCGAAAATTGGCTTTGAACTGCTGGTTTTATAGAGATGAAAAAGCCGGGCTCCCCTATTGGGGAAGTCCGGCGGTGCGTGTTGAAACCGTGAAGAGGTGTCCTTTCCAACGTATAGAAGACACCACCCCTAGCAATAACTAGCTATTAAGCTTGTTAATGTCGTCGTCGGTGATGGTGCCTTCCTGGCTGGACGATTTGTCCTCGGAGGATGCGGTCTCATTGTTGGAATCGGAGGACTCGCTGCCGGAAGACGTGGTCTCACTGGACTCAGAGTCGCCCGGCTGCACGTTAGCGCCCGAAACCGTCTTAGTGGTGAGGTCGTAGGGCATCGTGCCGTACCAGACGCAGTGGACCGCCTCGAGCGTGCCGTCGGCCGTAATACCGTCGAGGGCATCGCTCACGGCACGGCACAGTTCGTCATTGGACGAGAGGCCCGCAACACCAAGCGTCGAGGGCGCCTCGAGCGCACCGACATAGGAGACCTCGCTCATCAGGCGTGCAAGATAGCCGCCGGCTGTGGAGTCGCAGATCACATAGTCGACCTCGCCGGACTCGAGCGCCTCAAAGCACTCGTTGATGTTGGAGTAGGTCTTTTGGTTGGCGGTGATGCTCTGCTTAGCAAGCGCCTCCTGCGAGGCCGAGGACATCTGGACACCCAGAGTAGACGTGTTAAGGGTATCGGTGGAAACGCTTAGCGACCCACCATCGCTGGTTTTACCGAACACGGAAGCGGCATCGTACAGGCAGGTGCCGAGCGAGCTAACGTCCCCGTCCGTGGAGTTGATCTCGCCGATAAAGATATCGGCCTTTTTGTCGCCGAGCGCGGAACCTGCCGAAGACGCATCGACAAAGGCGACCTTAAGGCCCATGCGGCTTGCGAGGGCACGGGCGGCGTCAACCGCATACCCCGTGAGCTCGCCGTCGGCGCCCTGCATTGCCTGCGGCGCATCGGAAGTATCGAGGGCAACCGTCAGGGTTCCGGGAGTGACCAGGGCATCGTCCGACACCGCCGGCGTGACGGTCTCGTACTCGATCTGGTCGATCGTGGGAGTCGTGAACGTAGACAGCGGGTTGAACGCGCATCCGCTCAGGCCCAAAACGGCAATGACCGCTGCGGTCCCAGCACCTAACCGAGCCGCGTGCATCAAGCTGCCCCTCACCATGTCCACTACCCTGCCTTCTGTGTCGTATACGATCCGTGCGTTGCGCGGAATATCGGGTTGTTCCCACCAGCTGACCTGGTATTTGACCCCACACTTGCGCACCGGGGTGTTTGCTCGGGAGGCCGCAGCCACCTTCACGACTGGCCCGCTCGCCCGCGAGGCGGTATTGCCCCAAAGAAAGTAGAACGGACGGTGCGGCTTACATCTAGGACGCGCCATGATCGCGCCGCGCGCACGCGGTCGCTTACGTGGATCCCTTTGACCGCGTCTGTCTTGGACTAGGACGGGCATTTCGTCCGTCCGCAACCACAGCCTGGCAGGAACGTAGCGCATTATAGCTAAGTTCAAGCTAAAGTTTAAGGTTAAGGGCGTCATTCGCATCGTGCGCACAGATTTTGCAGGTCGGAGTGGGCTATTCGTGCCCCTATGAAGCCCGGGGCGCCCTTCTTAGGGTGCCCTGGTCAAAATATGGCAAATATGAGTACTGCCACCAATTTAGTAACAGGCAGTTTTAGCCTCTCGGACAGATTTTGCGCTCAGTGTCGCCAACCTGATGCTTAGTTATTCTACATTTGTTTATTATCTTCTTACTTTATGACGCCTCCGAGTCCTAAATTCCTTGATTTTGCTGTTACTGATTTAGTGACAGTACTCATA